>CAYGXU010000001.1:0-13894 GCA_964353875.1 uncultured Anaerolineaceae bacterium
GAATACGGTTTGCCATTTCAGGTCTCGGTAAGCCGCGACAGCATCCTGAATATGACGCACGGTTGTGCGAAATGCGGAGAACGGTTGTGGCAGGTCATCCAAGGGGAAGAAACTCACTTCTGCTGTTTCCACGCTCGGGGATAGGTTCCCGGAAAGCTCTTCGCAAAGGAAGACTAATTTATAGGCATGAAACAACGATAGGGCTTCTTCAATGCGATTGGCATCGTATACGCCGACAAGCCGTGTCACATGAACAACCAGACCAGCCTCCTCAAGCACCTCACGCTCGATTGCACTCTTTGGAGTTTCGCCGACATCCGCCCAGCCCCCAGGGAGAGTCCAGGCACCATCTACCGCTTCGCGCACAAGGAGAATCTTCTCCGATGAAATTACGGCTGCACGCACATCGACCTTGGGAGTGACATAACCAGCTTGAGCAGAGAAAGCCATCAAAGCTTCCGTAGGTGAGAGTTGGGAGCATTCCGCCACGATCGAAGCAGCGATCCCAAGTAATTGTTGCGCTCGAGCCTGCTCAAACGGATTCTGGGCAAAGTGAAGGCTTGTTTGCGCTAAAGCCTGGATCTCACGCGCCCAACGCAACCATTTCGGTTCTCGTTCAGACATCAGGCAACACTCTCCTGTAGCTTATATTGAAGTGCGATCCAGTCCTGATCCACCGGCAATCTGCGTACCCTGATCCCACAAGCGTTGTAGATGGCATTGGTGATCGCTGGCGTGGTAGGGATGCTCGTGATCTCACCCACACCCTTAGCGCCATATGAGCCGGAGCTGATTGGGGTTTCCACGGTATATGAAACGATCTCAGGGGTCTGGACAATCGAGGGGATGCGATAGCGCGCCAAACGATCACTGAAAACTCGACCATCCTCGACGATGAACTCTTCGGTGAGCGCATTCCCCAGCTCCATCATCACCCCCACCTCGACTTGCCCCAGCAGACCCAACGGATTGATGGCGCGTCCGACATCGTTTGCTGCGATGACAGTCAGGAGATGCACCTGACCGGTTTTCACGTTCACCTCCGACTCTGCTGCTTGAGCTGCGAAGGAGTAGGTAAAGTGTATATTCCCTCCTGTGCCTAACGGCTGAGTGTCGGGAGCCCAATACTCATAACGGGCTTTCGGTTCCCGTCCTTCCGATTTCATCATCCCTACAACATCCCCAAGGCTAACAGTGTGTCCGTTGACTTGCACCAATCCCTCCACAAAACGGATCGACCCGGGAGGCCTGTCGAATTTCTCAACCAGTGTTGAAATCATCCCTCTCGCAGCACGCTTGCAGCATGGCGTACTGCGTTGCCAGCCATATATGTCTGGCGGGAGGCTGTCGTTGGCCGCCATCTGGCGTAAGGTCGGTATCCGAGAGGAGCACCTGAATTTTCTCCGGCGGCAACGAGAGCTCCTCGGCAGCAATCAACTGCAGGACAGTCACCAACCCCTGACCAACTTCCGCCGAGGAGATGCGCGCCTCGGCAGTGCTATCTTGGTAGAGCTCAACCTCTGCCGCGGCCTTATCCGGTGCGCCCCCGCCCAAACCGGTATTCTTGAAAGCGGCGGCAAATCCCCACGCCCTCCGGAGATGTGGGAAACCTTCAACCTCACGCGCTGCAAAGGAATTTCCCACCCCCGACCGTCGTTGGAGTTCACCCTCCACTCTCTCGATGCACTCCAATAGGCCTGCTCTTCCCTCCAATTTCTGACCAGTATTGGTCCCCGAGCCTTCCCGCAAAGCTTATTTTTTACGCAAAATAATCGGATCCATTCCCAAGGTGTGCGCCAATTCATCTATAATCGATACGATGGCGAACGCAGATTGGGTCACTCCAAAACCCCGAAATGCCCCAGTGGGCGGGTTATTGGTATACAATCCGCCCTGACATGAGGAATGATGTAGGGGCCAGTGGAATGCGTCGTGGCTCGCGTCATGACCTTTTCACCAAGCGAAGCGTAGGCGCCTGTGTCACCGTAGAGTTCCGTCTGAGCAGCCATCAATGTCCCATCTCACTTGACGCCTAACTTCGCATAAATTTGGGTAGCATGCCGTTTAGGATGTAGTAGAAGACTCTCATGACGGTCGAAGAGGATCTTCACTGGACGACCGGTTGCTTGCGCAAGCAAGGCAATCGAGCCATCGCCCGTCGGTAAGGCATGAGCGACATTACCACCGATAGTGGCCACATTCCGTACCTGTGGGCCTGCGATTAGACTACAGGCTTCTACCAGACAATTGGCATGCTCTCGTAAGAGTTGGCTTTCAGTGATTTCGCGATGCGTCACTGCGCTGCTAACATATATCCCTGATGAATCGGATTGGATCACACGTAGTTCAGGTATCCTGGTCACATCCACACGAGTATCTACATAGGGATGCCTTCCCTGCCTGATATCCAATAGCAAGTCCGTCCCCCCAGCAACGACGCGCGCTCCACCCGATGCCTCGCTCAAAGAAGGTAACGCTTCATCAACTGTACTCGGTAGGAGGTAATGATTCCAATACTTCATCTTTTTATTTTTTGAGGTTGAGGGGATCGGATAGCACTTATCGATGAGCGAGGATACCCAACGCCGTCAAAGGTACTCCCCCTGACGACTAACCGATCCGAGGTAATAGGATTCTAGCACGGAGAAACTTGAGTAACAAGGCAGATTTTCCATTCGGAATCGAAACCTTGGTATTACAGCGCAATGACAGACAACTCTGTGTGATTTGCTCGGTCTTACCCCCCCTTTCATCCCGCCATTTGCGCCATTCAAGGCTCTGCCCTCCATGGCTTTTAGCGGCGCAAATGGTGGGACAGAGGGGGGTAATCATTGATACCGCAGCCATCGTTGACCAAAATAACGATGAGGTCTTCACACTCGTGCAAAATGCTTTTCTTGCGCCATAGGAATCAATGGATGCAGAAGATGATTGCCCTTCAGAAATAAATACCAGGGGTGGATTTCAAGCAAAACAATCAGCAATCGCCACAGGCATGTATGTTGAAATATTGAAGACCCTACGCATATACCTTAGATAATCGAAGCATGCGCTTTTCGTCGGATGAACCTGCCCATGCCCGGCTTTCCATACCAACGGTCACCATCAACGATAAGCTTTCCGCGCAAGAATACTTTTTCCGGGAAGCCTTTGAGCTTCCAACCTTCAAATAAATTGTAGTCTGTACGGTGATGGGCAAAGGCGCGGCCATAAACCAATTCCCGCTCAGGGTCCCAGATGACGATATCCGCATCCGCCCCTGGAAGCAAAGTCCCTTTTTGGGGATAGAGGCCAAAGATCTTGGCCACATGGGTGCTGGTTATTGCCACAAACTGCTGGGGGGAAATTCGCCCTTTCCCCACCCCATAACTCCATAGGATCGGCATACGATCCCCTACTCCTGGCAAACCGTTGGGGATTTTGGTAAAGTCCTCCACTCCAAGTTCCTTCCCTGGGATGGCAATCAACTCACCCTCATATTCGATTGGCTTCCCACCATCATAGAAAAAGGGACAATGGTCAGTCCCTACGGTCTGGATCTGATCTTGCGATAATCCACGCCAGAGAGCATCGTTATCCTGTGCGCTTCTCATCGGAGGCGAGCAAATCCATTTGGCGCCGTCGCCCCGTTTCAAATGCTCGACGGTGAAGAATAGATAAGCTGGGCATGTCTCTCCCATGATGGGCAGCCCATGCTTACGACCATAATTGAGTTGATCCAACTCCCCGGCGGTGTTCATATGAACCAGATAGAGAGGCGCTTCGGTCTGTGCTGCCAACGCGATGCCTCTCAAAGCGGCCTCCACCGCCCCCCAGGCAGGGCGCGTATGGGCATGCCATTCTGGGGAAGTATGTCCTGCAGCAAGCGCCTCGCGCGTCAGCAGATCAATCACATCCCCATTTTCGGCATGCAGCATGGTGAGCATGCCAAGCTTCCCCGCCAGGCGCATCACTCGGTAAATATCCCCATCCTGGAGCCTCAGGCGCTCGTTATAGGCGGTAAACACCTTAAGCGTGGTAATCCCTTCCTCGATGAGCGATGGGATTTCTGCTAAGATACGCTCATTTAAACGAGTGATGTTCATATGAAGACCATAATCAATGGAAGCCTTAGCTCTTGATTTCTCTCGCCAGGCTTCTACGGATTGCTGCAATGTAGGGAAATCTTGAGCAACGAAATCCAGAATGGTGGTCGTACCGCCAAAGGCAGCCGCCTTCCCGCCTGTGTAATAGTCATCCGAGGAGATCGTGTTGAACATCGGCAATTCCAGGTGCACATGAGGATCGATCCCCCCTGGGAGGATGAGTTTCCCTTCTGCATTGATGACCTCTGCATCCGGTACGCTCAGCCCTTGCCCAACAAGGGAAATTATTTCCCCCTCAATGAGAAGATCCGCCTTGGCGGAGCCTTCAATGGAGATAAGTTCTCCGCCTCGGATGATTATCCTACTCATGTAATAAGGTCCTCCACTAAGGCGAGGTCACGCCTCATGATCCATCCATACTGCGTTCCCGCACCAATCTCCAGATCAATTCGCGATCTTGAACATGCGGTAGCGTGAGCTCACTTAAATCCTGCGCACTCAATAGACGATGACCGATCGTGTAAAGGAAAGTGATTCGTCGCCATCGCTGGGAGGGGATGGGATTCGGCAGTGTCTCAAGTGGACCCAATTGGATTTTAAAATATGGCTCCCGAGCACGCGGGTGGTCCGGCTCATCTCGCATCAATTCGCTGCGCGATACCAACTCGTGGCCGCGCACTCGTGCGGTATATCGTACGCTCCACCGCTCCTCCCCAAAAGCAGCGGTTTGATAGAAAGCCAGCCAATCCACTCTGACGGTCTTGGGAGCTGTTGCCAAGGGAATCCGATACCATCCCAGCACACGGGCGATCTCGAGATCCCGAGGAGCCCTGACAATAGCCACCAGTACAAGATCCTCTGGTTGAATGTATAGCACCTTGCACCCCCTTGATTCATTCTACAATTTGATGAAGCCAGGCTGCCCTTTTTGTACTTTTTCTCTTTCGTTCAATGCAGACACACTCTGCTCATCTCTGCCAAATTATACAGTTTCCCTTTATCTCAGTTTTTCTTTTAGGCATGCTTAAATCATGCCCACGCGCTGGTTGAATTCCTCAATCAGCGTGTCCATCTCCGGCACTTGCCGTTGGACACTGGTCCAATAATTCGGATCATACCATTGGGCCATGATCTCTTCATAAGTCTTACCCTGTTGCTCTACCCAAGTGAAGTATTTCAGGTTATGCACCCGCCGCCGATCCACATAGCTCAGTTCCTCTAGATGGTCGGTTTCAATACCGGATAAATAACGTGCATAATGTGCGGCAGCATCCAACTCTGTGTACTGACCATATTCCTGGTGCATTTCCTGCAAGCGGCTACCGTAAAGTTCCATAGAGTCCGTGCTGACCGTCAGAACGATATCGTGCTCCCCAAGCTCATAGTATTTAGCGAATTTGATCGCCATCATCAGATTGGCGATACTTGAGAAGCCCAACAGGTCGAGCTGGCTTACGAAATGCTCGGGAACGCCCTTCTTTTGCAGGTAAGCGCGGCCTGCTGGTTCGTTAAATAAACGTGCCACATTAACCACCGCGTTGTCATCGATTGCCATGATCACATCGGTGTTCTTGACATTATGGATCCAGGGCACGTGTTTATCCCCAATTCCTTCGATGCGATGCGCCCCAAAGCCATTCTCCATCAATGTTGGACATTGAAGCGCTTCGCCAATGGCAATCTTGCTCATTGGGAATACTTGCTTCATGTAATCGCCACATCCAGCAGTTCCTGCCGAACCGGTTGTGAGCACCACGCCGCGATAGGCATCCATTGGTCCCAGTTCTTCACGCAGGACCTCTTCCATGGCATGGCCTGTGACTTCATAATGCCACAGATAATTGCCGAACTCCTCGAATTGGTTGAAGATGAAGACATCCTCACGCGTCTCACGCAATTCCCAAGTCTTGTCGAAGATTTCCTTCACGTTGCTCTCACTACCCGGAGTGGCGATCACCTCCCCGGCCACCTTGGTCAGCCATTCAAACCGCTCTCGGCTCATGCCCTCCGGCAGGATGGCAATCGATTCGCAAGCCAATAAAGCGGCGTCATAGGCGCCCCCACGGCAATAGTTGCCAGTCGAAGGCCATACGGCTTTATGCTTGGTAGGATCGAATTGACCCGTGACAAGCCGTGGTACGAGACAACCGAAGGTCGCCCCTACTTTATGCGCGCCGGTCGGGAACCACTTACCCACCAAGGTATATATTCGAGCGGAAACCCCTGTGAGACTAGAGGGACATTGAAGATAGTTTACGCCATTGTAACCACCCCCTTCAGGTGAGGGTTCATTTTTCCATGTGATACGAAATAGATTACGGGGATTGATGTCCCACAACCCAATTCCACGCAGTTCCGCTTTGATTCGATCCGGTATCAGAGATGGATCCTTCATTTGGGCGAAAGTCGGGATGATGATATTGCGTTCGCGTGCCCGCTTCACCGTATGATCTAATTGGTCGTGTACCATAGTAAGGTCGATCATAGTCAGTTATCCTCTTTCTTCCGAGTGATTGGTGAATCTTTTCGCACTATATACAAGGGGCGATCCTTTACCTCGTTATAGATGCGCCCAAGATATTCACCGAGTATCCCCAGGGATATCAATTGCACGCCCCCAAGGAAAAGCACGGCAATGAGCGTCGTCGCCTGGCCAAGAAAGGCTTGATAACCCGTCAAACGCAATACGATCACCACAGGGATGGCCAGAGCGCTCACTCCAGCACAGATAAAACCAAAATAGGTGGCAAGTTGAAGGGGAAAATAAGAGAAACCGGTCACTGCATCGAGCGCCAAACGGAACATCTTTCGGAATGGATATTTGGTTTCGCCCGCGAAGCGCGCCGCGCGTTTATAAGGTACCCCGATTTGCCGATATCCAATCCAGGCAGCCATCCCTCGCGGGAAACGATGCCGTTCTCGCATTTGATTGAGCGTATCAACCGCCTGTCGATCGAGCAAACGAAAATCGCCGGTATCCAATGGGATTTTTACATCGGTGATTCGGAATATCATCCGGTAGAAAAGTGAAGCGGATGCTTTCTTGAACCAGGATTCACCCTCCCGTTCTGTTCTTACGGCGAAGACCACTTCATAACCTTCTTTCCAGCGCCCTACCATTTCGGGGATCACTTCAGGCGGATCCTGAAGGTCTGCATCCATGATGATCACAGCATCGCCACGGCTGTGATCCAAACCGGCCGTGATCGCAATCTGATGCCCGAAATTGCGGGCGAATATCACCGGGACAACCCGCTCATCCTTGGCGGCCAGTTCGAGGATTTTATCCGTCGATCCATCCGTACTACCATCATCTACCAGTATGAGCTCCCAGGGTTCTCCCAATCCTTGCATGACCTCACATACCCGTCGGTAGAGCTCATCGAGGATTCTGACCTCGTTATATACTGGCACAGCCACTGAGTAGGTCATCTTTTCTCCCGCCATTTGTCCTCCCGACTTATCGCCGAGCACGCTTGAGTGCATCCAGTGTCGGTTCGATGATCACTGGCTCGCCTACGATCTGCATTGCCGCAGAGACATCCTTCAATCCGCTTCCCGTTACCAGCACTACGATCCGCTCCTCATTTCCCACAATTCCCATCTCAAGCGCATGAATTAAACCGGCATATGCTGTCGCCCCTGCCGGTTCGGCAAAGACCCCTTCCTCATGCGCCAATTCACGGATCGCACCAAGAATGTTGTCATCGCTCACAGCAATATAAGCTCCGCCAGTCTCTATTGCAGCACGCAAGGCGCGTAGCCCATCGCGCGGCAAATCTACCGAGATGCTATCCGCCAGGGTCTCCGCACAGACCGGTTCGATCCTCTCATTTCCCGCTTGAAAGGCATTGTAAATAGCAGCCGACCCTACAGATTGTATTCCGATCAGGCGTGGTAACTTTTGGATCCAACCTAGAGCGAAGAGATCTTTAAAGCCTTTATGAAGTCCAGAGATGATATTTCCATCACCGACGGAAACGAGAACCACATCCGGCACCTCCCATTGGGAAAGCCGTCCAGAAACCATTCCGGATGCAAATGTGAACTGTTCGCAGATCTCAAAAGCAGCGGTCTTCTTCCCCTCGGCAGTGAAAGGATTGTAGCCAGTATTACGACAATACCAACCAAATGCTTGGGAGGCTTCGATGCTGAGATCAAAGGCTTCGTCATAGGTGCCATCCACCAGGAATACCTTTGCGCCGAAGATCAACAATTGAGCCACTTTCGCTCGGGGAGCGGTTTTTGGAGCCAGGATCACCGCCGGGATCTTCGCAGCCGCCGCCATGCCTGCCAGCGCCGCGCCCGCATTTCCGGTGGAAGCTGTCACCACAACCTGCGCCGCGATCTCCTGGGCGCGTGCGATCACCACCGCGCTCGCTCGATCTTTAAAAGAAGCGGTCGGATTGCGTCCGTCATCCTTGATCCAGAATTGATCCATGCCCAATTTTTGCGCGAGACGAACCGATTTATAGAGCGGCGTCCAACCGACGCGTCTTATTGGTGTCATCTGATGACCCGGATCGCACACGGGCAAAAGCGGTAGATAACGCCAGATGGAAAAGTCGCCGGAAGTATGAATATCTTCCGCTTCGAACTCAGCTCGAAGGTACTCATAGTCCAAGAGAACATCCAGATTACCCCCATCCTCCGGACAGGTATACATGACATCTGCGGGTGAATGCTGTTTCCCACAGATCGAGCATCGATAACCCAAATATTTATGCAATCACCACCTCAACCATTCTCTTTTTACGTGATGCTTCACCAGAAAATGCGTTTGCCATGGATCAACCTATTTTGACTTTAGAATTGTTCTTCCTTCGATTCACCCGGGGCAAATGCGGTACCGAGAGCCTTGGGTGGTCGAACGCGCAAAATTTGCCGTAGGCGAGGCTTAAACCTGCGCGGGACAAGCGTAATGAACCGTTCCGTTATTTCGCTGCTTACCAGCAACAGCACAGCGATCATCAAAATCCATGGGGTCGCATTAAAAGCCACTACTGAGACCTGTGGAAATGTCCGTTGGAGCAGAGCGGTAAGAGGCTTGCTCGCGACGAAAAGTAATGCACGAGCGCGCCTTGGCGGCAGAGAGCTTCTACGGAACAATCCGGGTTCCTGTCACCCCTGCAAGCGCACGTTCAATGTTCTCTGGGGTGGTGATCAGCGCTTCCTTCCCGCCTTGTTCCAAATAACTGATAATCGCTTGAATCTTGGGTGCCATGCTCCCTTTGGCAAAGTGCCCCGCCTGCAAGTACGCCTTGGCTTCTGCAAGGGTCATCCGTTCCAGCCACTGCTGGTTCGGTTTGTTGAAATTCAAGGCGACTTTTTCAATAGCTGTTGAGATGAGGAACAGGTCCGCCTGGATCTCCGATGCCAGCAGAGAAGAGGCATAATCCTTATCGATCACCGCCTCCACTCCCATCAGGTCACCATTTTCATCCTCGATCACCGGGATGCCACCTCCCCCCACCGCGATGACCACATAACCTTGTTCGATCAACGCTTGAATCGCATCGCGTTCGATGATGCGAATCGGGATGGGTGAGGCGACGACACGGCGCCAACCTCGCCCGGCGTCCTCGACCACAGCCCAGCCTTCCTCATTACGATGTTTCAAGGCCAAGGATTCGTTCATAAAAGATCCGATCGGTTTGCTGGGGTTTTCAAAGGCCGGATCTTTTCGATCTACCAAGACCTGGGTAACCACCGTGGCAGCCTGCCTTTGCATCTTACGCTTGCGAAATTCATTGTAAAGCGCCTTCTGGAACATGTACCCGATCGCCCCTTGAGTATCTGCTCCGCAAGAATCCAACGGCACCATATGCA
The DNA here is from genome assembly GCA_964353875.1 of uncultured Anaerolineaceae bacterium. GTDB lineage: Bacteria > Chloroflexota > Anaerolineae > Anaerolineales > E44-bin32 > MGNI01. Next base: position 9,915 of record CAYGXU010000001.1, read on the forward strand.
ATTCATGCGCGGCCAGTTCTGCCCGACGCAGGATGAAACCGACTTGAGGGCCATTGCCATGGGTGACGACCACATCCCATCCCGCTGAAATCATGCCAACAATGTGCACCATGGTCTCGTAGGAAGCCGCGTACTGATCGGGGACCGTTTGATGGGCTTTATCTTTAATCAGTGAGTTCCCCCCAACCGCAACAACCGCAACCTTCTTTGCTTTCTTGTTTGCCATAATGATCTGATCCCTTCTTAGCGCATGGTCAGCGCCATAACCGCTTTTTGCGCATGCAGACGATTCTCTGCTTCATCGAAGACCACACTCTGTGGGCCATCCAACACGCCATCTGTGACCTCAATGTTACGATCGGCGGGTAACGGATGCATGTAGATCGCTTCCGACCTGGCGAGCGCCATCTTGCGCTCATCGGTGATCCAATCCTTATATTGATCCTGGATACGTTTCCCCTCCTCAGCATCCGTCGTCGTTAGTAAAGGTCCCCAGGATTTGGCATAGACAATATCGGCATCCTTGAAGCCCTCTTCCATATCGTGAACAACTTCAAATGCGGTCCCATATTTCTTGGCCTGCCCTCGCGCCTGTTCCATGATCTCGGGCATTAGCTTGAATTCAGGTGGATGAGATAGGACGATGTCCAGACCGAAACGCGGCATCTGAAGGATGAGGGATTGTGGAACGGATATTGGCTTGAGGTAGGAAGCGGCATACGCCCAAGAAACCACCATCCGCTTTCGTCGCAAGTCCCTCCCTTTCTTCTCGATGATTGTCATCAAATCAGCCAAGATTTGGAAGGGATGGTAGATTTCACATTGCATGTTCAGCACTGGCACGCGCGATGCCTCGGCGACAAAGTTGAGATATCGGTTACCGACGCTCCATTCGACGTGCCGGATGGCAATCCCATCGAAATAGCGCCCAAAGATCTCTCCCATTTCCTTTTCCGTGTCGCCATGCGCAATCTGGGTCGTACGCGATTCAATGAAAGCGGCATGCCCGCCCAATTGAGCCATTCCGGCCTCGAAGGATCCGCGTGTACGCGTACTGGAGAAGAAGAAGAGCATTGCCAGCACTTTATCCCTCAGATAGGGATGGGGCTCACCAAGGGCTCGCTTGCGCTTCAAGTCAAAAGCAGCATCCAAGACGGTCTCCACTTCCTCCCGAGTGAAATCAAGATCACCGATTAAGTCCCTTCCTCGAAGATCTGTTTGCATTTTATAAATCACCTCCCACCATTCTACTGAATGGATTGAATAAAAGACGGCATATTCTTGACTGGCAACTGCTCAGCCCCTTCAGCGGAGCGGGTTTCCATGCCCACGAATCTCGCTTGTGAGAACCGGCGGTGTGGGAGCCGCCTCCGCCTTTTTCTTGTGGCCCCAATTTGCCCACCAGCCCGAGTAGCTACCTTGACTGAACGATACGATCGGATTTATTCCATCGCCCCCAGGATCAATGCCAATAACGCCATGCGCATAACGACGCCGTTGAAAGCCTCCTGCCAGTAGCGAGACCAGCGTGTGATATCCACGTCAGTTGGAATTTCATCCATTCTCGGGAGAGAATGCAAGAGAATAGCATCCGGCTTAGCTTTTGTGGTCAACAACTCACGCGTAATCTTATAATTCGCAGGTGTCAGGTCAATCTCACCACTGCGTTCATCACGCGACTTGGTGTAATCCGGTTGCACCACGGGTTCTACGAGAATAACATCTGCGTCTTCAATCGCTTGCGCTACATGTTCAGCCTCTTTAAAGTCCAGACTATACTCATTCAGCTCGGCTTTGAATTCCTCAGTTAACGACATCTCTGGAGGAGAGACGAAGGTAATAGGACAATCAAATTGGGTCAATCCGTAACCCAGTGAATGCATCGTACGCATACGCATATCCCCGACCGCAAGCCAGCGCAGGCCGTCGATCCGACCTTTCTCACGCAGGACAGTATAAAGATCCGTCAGGATTTGGGTAGGATGCTCTCCCCAGCCGTCGCCACCATTGATAATCGGAACGGAGGCCCATTTAGCCGCCTCATGCGGAGCGCCCTGCTGGAAATGTCGCATCACAATCGCATCGCCGTAGAACTCCAACATTTTCACCGTGTCCTTGATCGATTCCTGGTAGAAGTCGCCAGCACGGGTCATTTTTGCATCCGCGAAGCCGGTAACCTGTCCGCCCAGTCGGATCATTGCAGCCTCATGCGCCAAGCGGGTGCGAGTGGAAGGCTGATAGAAAGCCGTTACCAGGATCTTTTCTTTCAAAAGATCGGAATTACGCCGTGAACGAGCGATGGGCTCCAATTGCTCAGCCACCTCGAATACACGGAAGAACTCCTGACGCTCAAAATCCTTAAGGGAAAGAATGTCCCGACCGAGAAAACTACGCATGGATAACTCTCCTTTTTTTATATTTTGAGGGTTTTAACTTTCCATATCTCAATTTACGTACATGATCGCATTCATGAAAAGCTTCTAATCGGTTGACAATCCAATTTTTCATTTCTAATCAAGGGCGGATGATTCCCTAATCGTCATGGTCTCGAGGGTATGTCAGGTTATGTATTGTAACTTCGCACAATGGAACATCTTCTACAGTCCCCACATAGGCTTAAACCCAACCCCTCTGAAGACACCCGCTTCATCCATGCTATTCTTCGCAACGCAATACAATCAGAATAGCCCTCATCTCGTTCAATGATCATCACTAATTTTAATACAATCGAGACAACTGTGGCGGGTGCATTCCATAGAGTGCTGCATCTTGTATTCTCACGGTGAGAGTTATGGCGGTGTCCCCTACCTGAACACCAAAGGTAATAAACAGAATATACCCACTGCGGGCTCTCAAGATCAGGTTTCTTCTATGAAAGGAATAACCTCAAAACGGTTCACATCCACCAAGCCCTTATCCGAAATCCTGAGCTCAGGGATTACGACCAATGCGATCAGGCTGAGTTGCATGTTGGCGTTGTTCATCCGACAGCCGCATTGACGGAAACCCTCCAAAACCCGCTCCGCTTTCTCGGCCACCATCTCCGCTCGTTCATCCGACATCAACCCGGCAATGGGTAGCTCCACCAAGGCGATGACTTCTCCATCGCGCACGACAATCTGACCGCCGCCAACGCGAGCCAGCTCATTAACAGCAAAGGCCATATTGTCGTCGTCTGTGCCAACCACCACCATCTGATGCGAGTCATGGGCGACGGTGGAAGCGATCGCGCAAGAGACATTAAACCCAAAGCCCTGCACCATTCCCAACTTCACTTCGCCGGTCCCCTTATGCCTTTCCACAAGGGCCACTTTAGCCAAATCCCGAGCTACATCCGTACGAATAATCCCATCTTGCGTCTCAACCTTAAGACGCAGATGACGAGTAGGGGCCTGATTCTCAACCACACCAATCACATTCAAGACAATCGAGCCCTCCACCGGCGACCGGATCACAAAATCCTCAGCCCGTAATTTCCGCTTGAGTTTCACCGATGTCTTTACTTCTCTCGGGTATTTGAATTGAGGGATCTCCAACAGCAACTGGCCATTTGCAGCTACCGGCTTCCCCTTGGCAATGACTTGATCAATCGTGAACTTATGCAAGTCATTCACAAGCAGAATGTCAGCATATCTTCCTGGCGCAATCTGACCCACATCATGGGATAGATGGAAATGCTCGGCGGTGTTCAAAGTCGCCATCTGGATAACAGTCATCGGGTCCGCGCCTTGCTCGATGGCGTGTCGCACCGCGCGATTCATATGCCCTTCATGAACCAAGGTCCCCGAATGGCTATCATCCGTGACCAGGAGAAAGTGTCGTGGATTCAATCCCAACTTCGTGATCGCTCCAATTTGGGCCGCCACATCATGCCAGCCCGAACCATAGCGCAACATGACCTTCATCCCCTGGCGTACACGCGCAACAGCATCCTCCAGGCGCGTGCCTTCATGGTCATCCTCGGGACCGCCAGCAACGTA
>CAYGXU010000001.1:13994-64801 GCA_964353875.1 uncultured Anaerolineaceae bacterium
CGGATTCCTTTCAACCCGAAGACATTGGCGATCTCATGCGGATCGATGAACATCCCCGTCGTTCCATGAGGCAGGACTGCACGCACGAACTCGGTGATGGTCACCATCCCCGATTCGACATGCATGTGCCCATCCAACAATCCAGGCACGAGATAACGACCCTCCGCTTGAAGGATTTGTGTATTCTCGCTGATCGTATGGTTCGCATCCTCTCCGACGTAGGCGATCCGTTCACCAAGAATGGCAATATCGTGATGCTCGAGAATCTCCCCCGATTGCACACACACCCAACGTCCTTTGCGGATGACCAAATCGGCCGGGGCACGACCCATGGCGACATCCACCAATCGGCGAGTCAATTCACATAATCCTTTCGAGTCCATCCCAACACATCTCCATGATAACAAGGCATAAGCGCAAAGAATCTTCACTCACCTTGAATGAGTCGTTTCGCTGCCCGGTTGTGAGCCTCAACCAACGGCTCCATTTCCAAATTAACCATCCGTCCTTTAGAGACTACGGCGCGACCGTGGACATAGTTAAAATCCACCAACGATGGCTGGCAGAGGATCAATGCTGCTACGGGATCATGCAACCCTCCTGCGTATCCTATTTGATCCAGACGAACAGCGATAAAATCGGCGCACTTCCCCGCTTCGAGAGCACCGATATCCTCTCTGCCAAGCACCTTCGCCCCACCCAGAGTGGCCATCTCCAGTGCCTGTCGGGCGGTGAGAAGAGGTTGTCCATCACTCGTGGCTGGAAATATGGCTGCCCCTACACGCGAGAGCAACAATGCCTGTCGTGCTTCAGCCAATAGATGAGAGCCATCATTGCTCGCTGACCCGTCCACTCCCAATCCAACATTCACGCCCTTGGCCAGGTAGCGTCGAATAGGCGCAATCCCGGAAGCGAGGCGCATGTTGGAAGAGGGACAATGCGCAACACCGATCTCTCTGGCAGCCATGCGATCGATTTCGCCGTTATCGATATGCACTGCATGAGCAAACCATACATCTTTCCCAGCCCAATCCAAGGACTCGGCATATGCCAGTGGCCTTTGTCCGAATTGATCGAGACAAAAACGCTCTTCATCCAGGGTCTCCGCCAAATGGGTATGTAAACTAACACCGTAGGAGCGTGCAAGGGCTGCTGATTCTCGCATCAAATCTGCTGTTACTGAGAATGGGGAGCACGGAGCCAAGACAATTCGAATGAAAGCACCCGGATTCGGATCATGATATTGCTGAATGAGACGTTGACTGTCCTTTAAAATCACAACCTCTGGCTCAACGACACGATCGGGGGGCAGACCGCCCTGGCTCTCGCCCAGGCTCATGGAACCGCGCGAGGCGTGGAGCCGCAAACCGACCTGAGTAGCTGCCTCAATTTCATCGTCCAATCGGCAACCGTTTGGAAAGATATACAGGTGATCCGAAGCGGTCGTGCAACCGGAGAGCGCCAGCTCCGACAATGCCAGCTGGGTTGAAATGCACACATCCTCTGGCCGCATCCCAGCCCAAATTGGATAGAGCGTTTTCAACCAGTGGAAGAGGTTGGCATTCTGCGCATCCGGTACTGCACGGGTAAGTGTTTGATAGAAATGATGATGCGTGTTGATCAAACCAGGAAGAACGATATGGTCCTTCAGGTCCAATATCTCGTCTGCCTCTGAAGGTAATTCTATCGAAGGGCCAACTTGCTCAATCAAGCCATCACGAGCGAAAAATCCACCATCAGCGATCTCTCGGCGCTCCTGATCCATTGTGACCAGGATTGATGCATGACGAATGAGAAGTGTACTCATCAACTCCAACCCCATCAATCAGGACAATTTAACAGTATCATCCCTTTTAAACCAGGTCAATCTACATAGGATCGATCCCCAGGATAAATCTAAGCCAGATACGGATAACTTGACGACAATTTTAATTCGTCGCCTGCCACTATGCCCTTCCCCACCGAGGGATATGCGCGGGAATGCCATTCCGAAAACGAATCCGTCATTTGTTATTTCGAATCGTTTTCAACGAAAGGATGTATACAATGAGGGAGAAGCCTTGAGGACTTCTCCCATTAAGATAACGAGTTATCGCCGACAGGATTTGCCCTGGAAGATGTGGAGTGGAAAATCCTGGTTGCCTCTTTGCTTTTCGCCACGGATCCTTTTTAGAGTGCAGCTCTTTGAGCTGATCGTAAAGTGTTTTGCAGCAAACCCGTGATCGTCATTGGGCCAACCCCGCCAGGAACAGGGGTGATCGCTCCAGCAACCTCTTTTGCCTCTTCAAAGGCAACATCTCCTGTGAGGCGGTAACCTGTTTTCTTTGTCGGATCATCCACTCTATTTGTGCCGACATCAATCACATAGGCTCCGGGTTTGATCCAGTCACCACGTATCATTTCTGCACGACCAATCGCGGCGATGAGGACATCCGCACGGCGGCAGACTCCGGGAAGGTCCTTGGTTCGCGAGTGGCAGATCGTAACGGTCGCATTCTCTTTTACGAGCAATAAGGCAGCCGGCATGCCAACGATATTGGAACGACCAACCACCACAGCTTCCGCGCCATCAAGTTTGGCCCCTGCCTTCTTGAGAAGAATGATGCAACCAGCAGGGGTGCAGGGCACGAAGAGGGGATCGCGCCCTTTTTGCGCCAATCGGCCGATATTAATCGGGTGAAAACCATCCACATCCTTCTCGATGCTGATTGCTCTTAGAATCGCCTCTTCGTCCAAACCAGCCGGTAAGGGCAATTGCACAAGGATGCCATGTACTTTCGAATCTGCGTTTAATTCTCCAACGAGCTTCTCAACTTGCTCTTGAGAGGCATCCGCTGCTAGTTCATAGCCAAAGGACTCGATACCGAGCTCTGCACAGGCCTTGCGCTTCATGCGTACATAGGTCTGTGAGGCTGGGTTCTCTCCCACCAGTACGGTAGCTAGTCCTGGCCGTGGCCCGCCTGAGGCAACGAGCTCGTCGACGCCCTTAGTGATTTCCGCTCTTATCTCATCTGCGATTGCTTTTCCATCAATGATCTTTGCACTCATGATCTGCTCCCCTGAAAAATGGAATGATTGGCCCGTTTGGCCTTTGCGATTGTGAATTGATGAGTATCGCTATATTTGAACAAATTCAGAACGATTATCCCTGAACTTGACCTCCACTCGCAAGGAAGGAGTTCCACAACAACAATGACACCCTTCCTCGATTTTTATCAAACCTACTTCGGATGAGGAACATCATCTTCGTCATGGGCGCCAGGCCGGATCGAAATCTCGCGCCTTATCATTGGTGAGTTCGACGTAATTGGTGCAGTTTGAAGTCATGATGGCGATATCATGATTGGCCCCATCCGGCCAGGTCTCGAATACAATCCAACGTGTATCGGGTGACCAGCGGCCTTCAGCCATGGGCTGTGAAACACGCGGACTCTCAGGACAGATTTGATTTTCGACTTTAAGACGATCTTCAAAACGCTTTGCTACCAAGCGGGGAATGCTTGACAAGGTCCTTTCGAAAAGAACCAGTTGACCGTCTTTCGACCAATCCGCATGCGAGTGACCCTGGCTCTCCCCCATGGAGAATGGTTTCTTATCCCCGCCGGCCGAAGACATGATCTTGATCTCCGATTTCTCCCCGACCGTGGTCGTGAAGAGCAGGTTTGTCCCGCGTGGATCCCACACTGGTTGATATTCTGCAGCAGGTCCTTTGCTGATGTTCTCCAAACTACTCCCATCTGGTGCCATGATGTAGATCTGTGACCAGTCATCCCTTAAGGATGCAAAGGCAATCCATTTACTGTCGGGAGACCAAGCAGGATCATAATCGCCACCCCCTGGAACGGTGGGCAACTGTCGTGGCTCAAGACGATCTAAAGATAGCAGCCAGATACTTGATCCGGGATAATACTCACGGTTATCTCGGCAAGGTGAGATGAAAAGCAACTGATTTCCATCGGATGACCATGCCGGCTGGCAAGCGCCATCCTGCATGTTTGTCAACCTTTCCAAACCGGTTCCATCAACATTAATGAGATAGATCTGTGGAATCCCTTCACGATCCGACACAAATGCGATTTGACCAACCCCCCCTCCAATAGGTGTCGCTGCAGGCGTAGGTTCTTCCGTGGGCGTTAATTCAATCGCTGCCGTAGGTTCCTCTGTTACCCCTTCTTGGACCGATTCGGTTAAGGTTGGCAAAGCAGTAAGAGATGAAGGAGAAGCTTCCACCGGCTGTGTCTCAGTCGCCGCCATCGCGACCGAGGGTTGGGTGGCTGTTGGTGATTCAAGCAATGCCGCGATTTGGGAAATCACTCCCGAATTAACTAAAAGAAATCCACCCACGACCACTATCGCGATGACAACCAGGATCACAGGGATAATCCACTTTCTCTGTGGCTGCGGCTTGACCTCAGGGCGAGAACGTAAAGTAGCTGTGTCCGAAAATCCTCCAGCTTTTACTGTTGCAGCAGCAGGAAGAGAACTTCGCAAAACCGTCGTCTTCCCTGAGCCAAGGGCGGCGTTCAGTGCAGCCGCGAATTCTGTGACTGTTTGATAGCGCTCATCCGGTGGGATGGAAAGGGCTTTCTCGATGGCGCGTGCAATCTCTGTATGAATTGCAATATTCCATTCTCGCAATGGCGTCAGTTTCTTCCTGCCCATTGCTCGCTCCAATGAATCCTCGGGGATTTTCCCACTCAAGGTGGCATACATGGTCGCGGCAAGGGCGTATACATCGGTGCGAGCATCCGTTGGTCCAGTTCCGTATTGCTCAGGAGGCGAAAAACCCGGCGTCATCGCCTTCGCGGCACCCGTTGTGCTTACTTTTCCATCCGCAACTTTCGCTAAGCCAAAATCGACCAATACTGCACGACCTTCGGGTGTAATCTTGATATTCCCGGGTTTGATATCCCGGTGAAAGATCGGCGGGATTCGACTGTGCAGGTAGATCAAAGCGTCACAAACCCCATGAAACCAGAGAAGGGCTTCCTCCTGAGTTGGGATCTTGTTTCGCTCAAGGCGTTCCTTTAAGTCCTCACCCTCAATGAAGTCCATGACAAGGTATTGTCCTACTCCCTGCAAAACGAAATGATCTGTCACCCTGGGTAAGCTGTGATGCCTCAGACTGGCAAGCAAAGTCGCTTCGCGTCGGAACTGACGGGCATATTCTTCGGTTATAAATAAATTTTCCTTAACCGCGACCTTAACTCCGAGGTTGACATCGTGAGCACGGTATACCGCGCCCATCCCACCCTGGCCAAGGATCGCTTCAATCTGATAACGTCCATTCAGAATTTCATCGATTTCGAGGGGCATAGAACATCCAATAGCTCATTAGATTTTCGATAATAGAGTAATTGTAGCAAAGGGTGAAAGCTTTGACCAATAAAGCACAATGAATATCCTCTTGCATGAATCTAAATTGTACTCCCTTCCAAGCCAAACCCCATCCCATAGCGCGAACCTGACACCTTCTATATAATGCAGTCCTTATGAAGATCCTATGTCATGCCAGCCATTACTCATCATCCCTCCTTGATCCTGAAGACAATCACCCTCATCTCGTTTCCCAGATTGCTGCAAGGGCGCATCATATGGGGATTGTTCTCCTGGCTGTGATGCTGTGTGTTGTAGGTTCTTCGTGCAAGCGCTGGGTCAACCTAAAAGCGAACAATAGTTTCAACCCCAATAATGGTCCCTCAATCCAGGCTGTCCTCATGCTGCCGGCGGCATGGACACCAACACCTTTCACCCCTGTTCAGACAGCCCGACCTTTATTTGAATCTTCTAACATTCCCATCGGTGCAATCCTTCCCCCCGCTCCACAGCCGAAGGATGAAAACTATCTGGTCATTGGCTATTCTGTCCAGGGCCGAGCATTAGAGGTCTACCGATTTGGCAATGGAGCGAGGAACCTGATGATTATCGCTGGGATACATGGGGGTTATGAATACAATACGATCGAGTTGGCGGATGAACTGATCGAATTGCTTGAACATCATCCCGAAATCATTCCCCCTCAGGTTCATCTCCACATCCTGCGCAATTTCAATCCAGATGGTGCTGCCCGCAGTCGAGGACCTTTGGGGCGGGGGAACGCCCATGGGGTCGATCTGAATCGTAATTGGAATGCTTCTTGGCAAGTGGATGGGCAAGGTCCGGGTTGTTGGAGTCTTGTGCCACTGACGGCCGGCTCCCATCCTGGCTCTGAACCCGAAACCAAAGCGCTCATGCGCTATTTAATCGAAGCCGATATCAAAGCTCTGATCAACTATCATTCCGCAGCCTTAGGGATCTTTCCGGGCGGGAATCCCCCGATACCGAACTCCGTCGCTCTAGCACAGGCGTTGGCTGCCATAAGCGATTACCCTTATCCACCCATCGATATCGGATGTGATTACAGTGGCACCCTCGTGGATTGGGCTTCAGCTACAGGCATCGCTGCTGTCGATCTTGAGCTCTCCACACATTGGGATACGGACTTTCAAGAGAATCTTCAAATTCTCATTCAATTCTTAGCGTGGAGGCCAGAGAGACCATAACTCCAAGATGACATAAAGGATGTGAAAGAACATGACCCGCTCGTGGAATTAGATGAGCGGGCGGCTCACTTCTGGGGTTGTGCAGCAACGGTGACAGCCTGTTTCAAATCTGAAACAGGTTTAAAACAGGGTTGTGATATGTTTCCATAATAATCAAACTAGAACTATCGTATGCTCTTTGAGGAAAGGTATTCAACATGAAAGCATATCAGTTGCCGCTAACTCGGAAAATCATAATCTTGGTGATGTTTCTCACAACACTTTTCGGTTGCAATATCTTCAATGGAGAGAGCTTATTGCCAACCATCACGCCAGGCCCACAGCAGACTATGGGAATTACAGAAACTCCGACGATTGCAGCAGCTACTCCGTTAATTCTCCCAAGCAACCCACCACCGACGGAGATGGAGATGGAACAACCTACACAGACACCTTTTCCCACCATCATCCCCCAACCCATAAGGGGTTGTATCCCCTATCCGGAACAGGCCTTTGCTCCTTGGGGCGGCATGGAAATGGATACGTACTATTGGGGCTTTTGCGATGGGATGTTCTACAACAATATCCCCGCCCCAGTTAAGGGGCATTTCTGGGATTACACCGCAGTTACAGGACGCTTGGCCTACGGGAAGCCTTCAGTCGAACAGATTGGGTCGAGTAACTTATGGATCTACGATTATCGCAGTGACAAAAGCGAGCAATGGCTTGAAGGCAATGTCATCGGCGCTAAGTGGTCGCCCATCAAAGACAATCGCGGCGTCCAACCCCTGCTGGTACTCATTGGCACCCATAACTCCAACAGGGATGCCCGGCCTACAGGCGATCTATACATGATGACCTCCCGTAATGATTTCAGGTTCGTGATAGGCCAAGTTTGCTGTGTTGAGTGGTCACCTGAGGGTGATCGTATCGCTTATATCAAAAACGAGACTGTCTACATTCTCGATCCACTCGCCATCAGTCCTCGAATGCTGGCGAAACGGGCTTATGGCCAGCCTATATGGGCGCTCGGACAAGAGGCGGTTATCTTTCCCAGTTGGCCCATCAAAATCGGCTGGGCGAATGGCTCGGGCAACTTCGTGCCGCAGACCTGGATGGGCGGGGAGATTTATGGATCGAAAGCCACCTCCATGCTCTGGTCTCCCGAACAGCGCCGCCTGGCGTTTCGTAAGGAACTCGATCTTCTCTGCGACACATCCGATTGCCCTGATCTGGGGGATGTCTATTGGGTCTATCAATTCTCCGAGGATCTGAAGACCATCGAAGAGATGTACTACTGGGAATTGCCCGATGGGGGCAACCTGGCGGACCTTTTAGCTTGGAAGGCGCCAGGTGAGAACTTTATTACTGTCTTTGGAGAGACGATCAATATCCAACCCAATCGAACACAGGTCGTAGTGGAAGGCATCATTGACTACTTCAACCGGAGCAATCATACCTTCACGTTGAAAATTATCGAAAACGACCTGCCTGCCATGCTGAAATCCATCTCCCTTTCTTCAACCGCTCGCATTGCAGATTCCGATAATCATACCATCACAATTAATAGCATCGGCGAGGGGATGAGAGTGGAAGTGACCGGCAGTCCCGTCTTCAATGCCAATGGGATTCTGGCGGATCAAGTTCGGGTTTTAGGAGATTGATTTGCCTCAGTCTCTATGCCCGACAGAGGCGATCGATTGAGAAGAAAGATCTGGTGCATGATGGGAGGAAAAATGCGTACGATCACACAGATAGTATCCTTGCTCACTCTATGCGCAGCCCTTGCCGGCTGCAATCCCCAGGAAGCGCCCGAAACCAATGAGCCCTCTGGGAACTCGACACCGATCCCGACATCACTTGTAGACACTGAATTGATGCCACTTACGCCTCCGACTGGGGTATCCGAGGCTGTTGCATCATCTACCCCCACCCCACAGGAGGCAAAGCAAATCACCGCCTCAAAAACACCTGTGGCGACGGCAACCGGGACCAGCCCCACTTACACCCCGAGCCCTACATTCACTCCCCCGGTTGTTCCCGGCTTGCCGGAAATTTGCCAACCCTACCCAAGTGATATCTACGGGATTGACCAGGCTCAAAATGGAGATCCAATCGTATATGCAATTTGCAAGGGAGAATATATCTCTTTTCCATCCCCGGTAGGAAACGCGGCCCTCTTTGATTACACTCCAATAACTGGTCGCCTCGCGTATAGTCAATCCCTAATGTTGTCATCCGATCAAACCTCTGAAGAGGGAGGCGACTTATGGATTTTCGACTTCTGGACTGGTCGAAAAACAAAGTGGCTCGATGGAAGTGTTGCCGATGCCAGATGGAGTCCGATCCGCGACTCAATTGCGAAGAAACAATTCCTGGCTGTTCTGCAAATCAGTGGAACACTTGCCTTAGGAACGGAACCCAATTCGTTCACTCCCCTGGCGAAGGTGGATAATGTCTGCTGGTTTTCATGGTCCCCTCTTGGAGACCAGATCGCCTATGTTAGGGATTGCCATGAAATAATCGACGATTATTGCTATAGTGACACTGCGGGCACCTCCTACATCATTAAGATTCACGGGGGTCAACCGCGGAAAGTGGCCGAAGATACTAACGGAGTCCCGATCTGGGCACTTGACTATCGGGCGCTCATCATTCCTGGTTCTCCCATTAGAGTCTATAAACTAGATGAATCAAAATCCTTCCCCCTCTCCTTACCCAATGGAGAATTCTTAGATGGCGAGCGTATGAGGGGCTATCTTTGGTCATCATCGAACCGGCTTTTGCACATGGAAGAATATGGGTGCTTTGACACAATAGGCAATTGGGTTGCTGAGCTTTCCGAAGAATTGAGCAAAGTGACGAATTTCACAATTGGCGCCTATGCCTTTGATTTCAAATATGGATCAAATGGAGAGATCCATATTGGTTCCCCACAGGGACGTCTTAACTATATGGGAAAGATCCTTTCTCTTGAGAAGCAATCTTTGCGTATGAGTATCGTCATGACAGAGTATAACGAGGAAGGATTTGGAGATGGAGCGGTTGTATTTAGCAAGGAAACCCTTTTTCTCGATGCTCAAGGCAATCGTACGGATTTTGCAGCACTAGAAAAGGGAATGTATATCGATTTCCTCGGCACTGCCCTTTCCCCTGACACGCTTACGCTTATTGCAACCAGGATTCAAATCATCGGACCAACATCAATGGATGTCATTTATCAAGCGAAAATATATTCGCTTTTTCCCGATCATCAGCATGCAACGATTGAAATCACATCCCCTAAGTATGAGCTGATCTATAGCATCTATCGAGGGCTGGAAATGACCTCCGAAACGCAGGTTTTTGACGAAGGAGGCAATCCCATCACCATTCAGGATTTGCAGGAGGGGATGATTATCGAGATCGTCGGTCCATCACTGCCCTCCAACCCGCTTTCTATTGTTGCCTCTAGGATAACGATCTTGGACGAATGAAAAGGATCCAATCATGCAATTATCTGGAGTGGTTCAATGCCGACAAAAAATAATACTAGCAGGTTATTGAATGCGTAGTTTGTACTCATCTTGAGTATTCTTTTGGAGGGATGCCATGGCCTGAACATGGAAAATATCCAGACCCCGCAGGGCACATCCCCATTGACGTCAACTTCGGAAGTTCAGCCATCCATCGCTGCGACCAGCACATTTCCACCGGCGTCCTCAGCACAAATGACCGCCCGACCCAACCAGGATTTTGAGCCTGGTCAAGTTACAATCGCTGATCCTGATCATTCTGAGCAGCTTGCTCCTACAACTACCTCCCCCTCCCACGCAAATGCGCCAACCTCTGTAGCGCCCATTGAAGAAAATTGCAGGCCCTTTCCGAGCGATATCCTCTCACTGGACAGCTGGGACGAGGAATATGAGGCGCTTTGCAAAGGAGAGGTCGTCACCCTTCCTTCTCCCATCATAGGTGCATCCTTGCTCGATTACACCCCTCGCACGGGGCGTATCGCCTATACCTTGCCGCTGGAGGGAGAAGGAGCTGTATGGGTCTACGACTATTGGACGGGTCAAAGCCAGAAGTGGCTTGATGAGGACGTGGAGGAGGCTTTTTAGGCGCCCGTGAAAAACATAGCTGGCATCCAGCCCTTGGCTGTGCTTTGCGAAGATGGTCAGCTCGTATTGGTCAGCGGACCGGGGGATGTCGCTCCCTTGACAGATGACGCCTGCTGTATCTCATGGTCCCCTCTCGCAGATAGGATCGCGTACTCCCATGATAATGACCTGTACATCATGTCAGTGGATGGAGGGCAACCTCGAAAGCTCGCAGAGAATTCCAATTGTGAACCTCCCGATGAAGCGGGCTGGACCAGAAATCCGCGCGGATGCCGCAATTGGCGCAAGCCTATCTGGGCAATCGAACATCAGGCCATTATTCTGCATAACTATCCTATCAGGATTGCCAAATTAGATGGATCGGGCTCCTTCACACCTACAACGCCAGCGGGGATCATCCCGGACGGTGGCCCTCCAGGCAAGATGCTCTGGGATCCTGAGAGCAGAATCCTGCTATACAGCGTAGCTATCAAAAGCGACCAATTTCCCATTTGGATCTACGAATTCTCCGATGACCTAAAAACCATCGTCAATATTGAATATATACCTGAGAATGTCTGGGGTGTGGGAGAGTGGGATGTCCCAGGGAAGTCCTATCGTGATTACTGGGGAGCTAGCATATATGTCGGACCTGAGACAAGCGTGACAACCTTCCAAGCCGAGATCATTTCCATCAGCAATTGCCAAATGTGCGTTTATATTCATCGTTGGATGTGTGCATATGAGCATTGTGCCTATCGCATGGTCACCCTTACCGATCAGACGCAGATCAGTGATGCAGCCGGAAATCAACTCCCCTTGGAAGCCTTGAAGAAAGGAATGATGATCGAACTAATGGCTCGACCTCTTCATCCGAATACCTTCTCACTCCTTGTGTATAAAATTCAAATCCAAGAATAGAAAATAAACGGACATCCTGAAAGAGCAACCCTTATCCTTCAAATATAGAATAAAAAAGCAGCTCTTGACATTCCATTCAAAAGCCGCTCATATCTCATTCCTGAATGAGATTGTATTATTCCTTGGCTTCTCCTGAGGCCTTTCCACCTTGATCAGCCTCGTAAAAGGGTCTGCGCCCTCCACCGTGATAGGTCAGGTCGATGATCTCACGGATCTCAGGCACGGCTTCTCGAATCATGACCTCGACGCCGTCGCTTAAGGTCACCTTGGCCATACCACATCCCTGACACCCGCCGCCCATGGCGACATAGGCAACATTATCCTTGACCTCCACCAACGAGATAAATCCGCCATGCCCGGCAATGCTTGGGTTGACGCGCTTGTCGAGCACATCCTGCACCTTCTGCGCCAGCGGATCCTTCCAAAGAGGGTTGGGGTTATTTATCTTGAACCCGCTTTGATTAGAATCATCTACATAATCCAGAGTTGAACCGCTGATGTTGGGGATTGACTCGGCGTCGATCAGGACTTGAAACCCTCCACTGTCGATTACCGCATCCCCATCGGCCGCGCCTTCCGGACTGACGAAACCCGTCTCATACATGAATCCATATGGTCCACGCCCACGAATCGCCACACGTAAGGCGTCGCCCTGGCGATTATTGTTTTTCATTAATTCAACCAACTTCTCTCGAGCCGCTTCTGTAATTTCAAACATCCAAAACTCCTTCTACGTTTCTGGAATTTTACCGGATTTTATCCAATTTGTGTTTAACTTGGATGAGGCACGAAGATGACCACTGGATGCTCATTCTCTCTGCTGCCCCAAAAAAGCGAGCCAGAGATTGGCTCACTTCTGCACTCTTTTAGGATCAGGACGCATCCTACCCTTACATGCCTCTCATTCTTGAATGGGTCATGCACTACCCGTGATAAAGGCTTCCAGCATCTCGCGTGCTTTATCATCCGTATATTGAACAGGCGGGGTTTTCATGAAATATGCCGATGGTCCATGCAACGATCCCGATATCCCCCGATCCAAGGCTAATTTGGCGCAGCGGATCGCATCAATGACAACACCCGCGGAGTTGGGCGAATCCCATACTTCGAGTTTCAATTCGAGATTGAGGGGAACATCCCCGAAAGCACGACCCTCCATGCGAATATGACACCACTTTCGATCGGTCAGCCAGGGAACATAATCGCTTGGTCCGACATGGATGTTCTTTTCACCCAGCTCGTAAGGCAATTGGCTGCTGACCGCTCCAGTCTTGGAAATCTTCTTCGACTCGAGACGCTCACGTTCGAGCATATTATAGAAATCCATATTACCACCGAAATTAAGCTGATAAGTTCGATCTAGATGGATCCCCCGATCAAGGAAGAGATTGGTGAGGACACGATGGGTGATGGTTGCGCCCACCTGGCTCTTGATGTCATCGCCAATCAAGGGCAGACCTGCTGCCTTGAAACGGCGTTCCCAGTACTCCTGGCTGGCAATGAATACAGGGATGCAATTGATGAAAGCGCACCCCGCTTCCAAAACCTGTTCCACATACCATTTGGTGGCCATCTCAGAACCGACGGGAAGGTAACTCACAACAACATCTGTCTTCGTATCTTTGAGAATGGCAACGATATCATCCGTTGGGCCGGGGGCTTTCTCCACGACCTTTTTCAAGTACTTTCCCAAACCATCATGAGTCATTCCCCGACTCACAAGAACATTTAATTCAGGCACATCTGCGTACTTGATGGTGTTATTGGGATGCGCCCAAATCGCCTTGCTCAAATCCAGGCCGACCTTGGTGGAGACAACATCAAACGCAGCAGTAAATTCGATGTCGCCCACATGGTAGCCACCTAGCTTGGCATGCATCAAGCCAGGCACTTGTGAATCTTCGGGAGTGTCTCTGTAAAACTCGACTCCTTGCACCAGGGAACAAGCACAATTGCCCACCCCAATGATGGCGACTCTCACTTTTCGATGTTGGTTATTATCCATCAGGAAATTCCTCCTTAAGCTTTATTGATGGGTATTTGCTCAGCCAAATCGTCTTTCGTCACAATTCGCCCTTGACCCCCCTCTGTCCCCCCATTTGCGCCATTCAAGGCACTCCCAAAATGGCTTTCACCGGCGCAAATGGGGGGATGAACGGGGGGTGAGAGCGGGCAAATCACGCAGCGTTTGGCATTGCTCCGTGATACAAAGGAGATCATAGAAACTGGCCTGAGCAAATACATTGATAGGATGATCCGCGCCAATCGCCCTTAGGACGACAAAATCGCTCTCTTTCTTGAAGGGTCTTACACATCCAAATTACGTACTTCACGAGCGTGAGTCTGGATGAATCGTTTACGGGGAGGTACTTTGGCGCCCATAAGCATATCAAAAGTTCGATCCGCTGCAGTAGCATCCTCGATCGTCACTTGAAGCAAGGTCCTATTCCCGGGGTCCATGGTGGTGTCCCACAGCTGCTGCGGGTTCATCTCACCCAGACCTTTATAGCGCTGCAGATCAGCTTTGCCCGTACTAATCTTCAAGTCTTTAAGGATCCGATCCAGCCCGGCTTCCGTGTAAGCATAATGGATTTGTTTTTTATAACCGATCCGATACAACGGCGGTTGGGCGACAAACAGGTGCCCTTCTTCAATTAATTCGGACATGTAGCGGAAGAAGAATGTCAACAACAACGTCCGTATGTGACTCCCATCGACATCCGCATCGGTCATGATGATGACACGGCCATAGCGTAATCCGCCCAAATCGAAATTGTCCCCGATTCCGGTTCCAAGCGCTGAAATGAGCGCCTTGACCTCATTGTTGGAGAGGATCTTATCCAACCGAGCTCGTTCGGTATTGAGGATTTTCCCGCGCAAGGGCAGGATGGCCTGGAAATGTCGATCACGCCCCTGTTTCGCCGATCCCCCAGCCGAATCGCCCTCCACGATGTAAATTTCACATTTGTTTGGATCGCGCTCGGAGCAATCCGCCAATTTACCTGGCAACGTCAGGCTTTCCAGGGCGCTCTTGCGAATGACGAGATCACGCGCTTTACGTGCAGCATCCCGGGCTCTGGCTGATGTGAGACATTTCTGTACGATCGCCTTTGCTGCCTGAGGGTTCTCCTCGAGGAACTCATTAAAGGCATCCCCGAGCACCTGTTGTACTTGCGTCTGTACCTCGGCATTCATTAATTTGACTTTGGTTTGGCTCTCAAATTGCGGGTCGCGATGTTTTATGGCGACAATGGCTGTTAATCCTTCGCGGGTATCATCACCAGAGAAGTTCGGATCAGAATCCTTGAGGTAACCATTCTTACGGGCATAATCATTGATTGTGCGGGTGATGGCAGCCCTCATGCCTGTGAGGTGCGTTCCACCATCCATGGTGTTGATCGTATTTGCAAATGAATAGACCGATTCTGCGTAAGCATCGGTAAACTGTAATGCAACCTCAATCCCGGTTCCATTAACCTCGGTTTCTACATGAACGACAGGGTGGAGCACATCGCGGTTGCGATTGAGATATCGGACAAATGAAACGATCCCGCCTTCGAAATAGAAAGTCATCTCCCGGTCTTCGCGTTCGTCCACCAGGTGAATATTCACATCGCGCGTCACAAAAGCCATCTCACGAAAGCGCTGGATCAGGGTTTCGAAACGATAATCCATTTCTTCTTTAAAGATCTGGCGATCAAATAAGTAGGTTGTTTTTGTGCCTGTCTGACCTTTAACTGCTTTGCCAACCTCTTGTACAGACGCTACCGGAGCGCCCCGCTCGTAGCGTTGGAAATAGTTTTTTCCATCCCTCTTGACTTCAACCTCGCACCATTCTGAGAGGGCATTCACTGCCGATACACCCACACCATGCAAGCCGCCCGATACCTTATAGCCATCGCCCCCGAACTTCGCACCAGCGTGTAAAGTTGTCATTACGATCTCTAACGCTGATTTTCCCTTTTCAGGATGGATATCCACCGGTATCCCGCGCCCATCATCCTCCACAGTCACACTACTATCCGTGTGGATGGTAATCTCGATGTTCTTGCAGGCTCCGGCCAGGGCTTCATCTATCGAATTGTCCACTACCTCATACACCAAATGGTGTAATCCTTTAATATCTGTGCCGCCTACATACATGCCAGGTCTTCGACGCACAGCTTCCAGACCCTCCAGAACCTGGATATCTTTTGCTGCATAACTACTAACCGATGTTCGCTTTTCTGCCACTACGTTACTCCTCACTTCTCACTAAATTAATATTATCCCATAACATCGGATGAACTACGTTTAGATCAAACGATTTGGCTTCTCACTTTCCCGAGATTGTTGTGAGTTAAATCGTTGTAAGGAGAATAACCACTCCCGTCTGCCTTGATAGAAAACGTAACTTCCAGCCAATAACGTTGCGCTCACAAAGGCATGCCCAGCAATTGCTAGAATGAGATACCACGAATGTTCATCTGGAAGTTGCCAGACCTGATTGGTAAGCCAGGTGATTAAAAAAGCCAGCCCTAGATATCCCATGGCAGGGATTAAATTCCACCGCACCAGGGTGGCGCTCTCCAACATCGCTCGAAAGATCCCCAATCGATAACGCACAATCCCATGAGGGGTAAAAAAGAGGTAAACGAGTAACCAGAAGGCGAAGGTGAAGCCCAGGAAGGCAACAATTAATCCTAAAACAGGCATAAACAATGCCATAACAGAAGCGATCAAAGCAATTCCTAGTCCGAAGATGAGAGAGGAGACATAGAACATTCCCGCCAATAACGCCATTCGCGCCCATGCTTTCCACCCATTCGCTAACTCTTCCCGTGGAGCGACTTGCTGCGCAATCCACAAGTGAAATTGAGTTCCAAATCCCTGCCCAAGGATAATCAGGCCTAACCATACGAGAAGGATGATTGCAGGACTAAAGAGGCGCATCGGTTCTATCTGTCCAAAGGGTGTCTCCGCTGGCATTCGAGTAGACATGAGACTCGATACTCCCGCTGGCAGACTGCTTAGGATGGTAAATAGATTTAACCGTTCTCCAAATTCGAGGAATGAATCTCGAATAAGCTGAACCTGTTCAACCAATGTCTTATCTGCTCCTGTTGGGATGATTAAATATGAGCTTATACGTTGGATGAAAACAGGGATGGTGAGGCGAGGACCTAACCAAAGGAACAAATCCAAAATAAGCGGCGGCAAAATTAATATCGGGCGGGCAGCGATCCGATCGAACCCGGCTGATAAAGATCGAAATACGCCAACTGGACGCACGGGGGGAGAGGACGCAGGTTCTTTCACAAGGTTTAATTCTACCATAGGGGTTGTTTTTCGACCTTCATCCCAGGTCAAAAAGGGGTTATCATTCCAAGCAATTAGCCAACATGGTTCTCCATAATTCGGTCATGAATATACTCAGACGAGGAAAAGGTACTCATGAACATCTTTAACTCTGCTAATTTTCTCTAATGCTCAAAAAAATGTCCTAACTGGGCATCGACCTAGCTAACAGGTTCAAGCCGCCTACGCAAAGAATTTATAATTTTCTCGAAAAGCCCATCCGTGATTGATTGTGGTTCTGCAAGACTACTCTGAGCGGGTCAAAAATTCCGGTTAAAATGCATTTGACCCTTGCATTGTCCTTCATTAAAATTCATCTCATCAGAAGAGACTCGTTTATCCATCGGAAGGTCTTGTTCTCCGGGCTAGGAATGTTGGAACTCTTGCGCCGCAACTTACCTGCAATTCTCTTCAACCTGAGCCTCTTCGATGGTTAATCTGCGAATAGAAGAAATGATCCGGAATTGGGCTCTTCAGGGAAAAGGAAAATAGATGAGAACACTAATTATCGAAGGAGGTCATCCCCTCCAAGGTGTCATCACTCCCTCAGGGAATAAGAATGCTGCTCTTCCGATGTTGACGGCATGCCTCCTCACCAATGAACCCATACTTCTTCACAATCTGCCTGATATCGGTGATGTCCGTACCATGCGGGAATTGTTACAGAGTCTTGGCGTTGAAATTGAGATCTTAGACCCCCATCATTGGAGATTAACTGCCCAAAAAGTGCGTAATGCGGATTTGAATCCCGAACTTTGCAGGATGATCCGTGCATCCATCTTACTTGCCGGTCCAATGCTCGGTCGTGTCGGAGAAATAGAACTTCCGCCCCCTGGAGGAGATGTCATTGGACGACGCCGGGTGGATACTCACTTTCTCGCTCTTGAGGCTTTCGGGGTCGAAGTTATATACAGCGAGCGCGAGTTCAAACTACGCGCCCCTCACGGACTTCATGGCGCCAATATCATCCTGGATGAAGCAAGTGTCACCGCAACCGAAAATGCCATTATGGCAGCAGTGACTGCTAAGGGACATTCGATTATTCGCAATGCCGCTTCCGAACCTCATGTTCAGGAACTATGCCACTTTCTAAACCGCTTAGGAGCGAAAATTGAGAACATCGGTTCAAATACACTCCATATTGGAGGCGTCGAGAGTCTTCAAGGGGGCGAGTTCACCATTGGTCCGGATTATTTGGAGGTCGTTAGTTTTATCGGCGCGGCTGCAGTCACAGGAGGGTCGATCCAGATTCGCAATGCAGCCCCGGAATACCTGGATATGATCCGCCTTGTTTTTGGGCGATTAGGGGTTGTTTGGGAGATAAAGGATGGTGATTTGTTCATACCTCCTAACCAGCTAATGGAGATTGTCCCCGATTTTGGCGGTGCGATACCCCAAATCAATGTCATGCCTTGGCCTGCATTCCCCACAGATCTCATGAGCATCGCCATCGTAATCGCCACTCAGTCGAAAGGCACGGTGCTCTTCCATGATTGGATGTATCCCAGCCGGATGTTCTTCACCGATAAGCTTGTTGGCATGGGCGCTCGCATTACTCTTTGCGATCCACATCGCTGTATCGTTCTTGGTCCCAATCGCCTTTTGGGTGAGACACTCGACAGCCCGGATATTCGCGCCGGGATGGCAATGGTGCTGGCGGCTTTGGCTGCGGAAGGCACTTCCCAAATCCGTAATATCGGCCAAATTGAACGTGGATACGAGCAGATCGACGAGAAACTACGCCAAGTAGGCGCACATGTCACCCGCCTGGAAACTTAGTCCCGCGAAGATAAATTTAAAGGCTGAATAAAACTAAAGTATTTTTATCCCCCTACCCCCTCTACTAACATGAGCCGGATTCATCTGCCCGCGTGACGATCTTTTCGTATGATTCCCGCTTGATATGATGTCGACTTCTTCCATACCTGTTATCGAGCCACAACCGGAATCCTGATCCCTCTTCTCGATCGATGCCGGTCTCTATTATCAGCTATTCATGGCAACCGCTGTTTTCCCTCTCCGCATGAGAGGGAAATCCCGGATCGCATTCTTTTTTGGACAACTCCTACTCGATGAGAATAGATGATCGCTCGCTCTCAGAAATAGGGATATCGAGTGAAAACCTGAGCTAGACGATAGTTATTTATTGTGAGTATGAAAATATATACCGTTTCTTCGACTAGCGTGACTTCTTTTTCCCCTTTGATTCAAATCCATGCGAAATACGCTCCACAAGATCGTACACGATATTCTGTTTGAACCCGGCGAGCCAGCCCAATAAATAGAGTAACCAAACGAATGTGGAGCCATTCCCAGCGCTGGGAAAAACCCCGAGGATCGATGCGCGTACGAATAGGAATAATAACGCCCCCAACACAAATCCCATCCAGGGATTTACGACATACCAGATCGCCCATTGGCGATCCAGAGAACGGTCCAGAGCTCGATGGGTCCAGATGCCAATCAGCGCGCTGGTTACACCCCCTAACCCACCCCAGATCAGAGTATTCAACATTGAGAGAAGATTGTTGAGGCTTCCCGTTGTCCGATCCGGGACAATATCCCAACCCATCCTATTGAAAAGGATCGGCAGGAGAATTAGGCCTGCAATCATGATCATCCCCATCACCAGTTCGTAAACAAGCAGACGTGTTGGCAAGGACTTGGACCAGCGCTGTATCCTAATCTGCAAGCGAATGCGATCCTCTATCTCTCCTAATGCCCGTTCCGCTTCTTCGAACTGATCTCGGTGGGCGAAAGACTGACCGCGGATGGAATCAATACGTCTTAGCAATAGTCGTCTGAGGTGAAGGTTCTCAACTTCCTCATTCAGACGGCTATCAAGTTGATCCACTCTCTCATGGAGACGTCGCACACGCAGATCCGAAACCAAAATGCGTTCACCTGCCTTCTCTTCACTTATATTCTTTTGTGGCTGTTTTTTATATTCACGAATGCGATGCGCGCTCCGACCAATGCCCTCAGGAGATGGGGATCTATCGACTTCCGAATTGGAATAGGAGGGGGTTTTCATTTCCACCTCCGTAGGTGGGACCCCTTCATCCAATAAATCCTCCTCAATGAGAGGACCGACAGCCCTCATCCCACCATCCTGTGGAGGGCCAATTGTAGCTTCGGAAGTTTCAAAATCATTCTTTAGAAGAGGCGCGTACGGATCTGCTTGCGCCCGAACTCGTTCCAATCCTTCCGGAGAGACTGAGGCGCTCTCATCGCGGGGTGTCTTGGGAGTCTCACTCTCGGGTTGAAGGAAAGGATCCCCTCGTTCTGGCAGGAGTTCTTCTCGTCCGCGACCTTCAATGGACCCCTCATTAGGTTCCC
The DNA here is from genome assembly GCA_964353875.1 of uncultured Anaerolineaceae bacterium. GTDB lineage: Bacteria > Chloroflexota > Anaerolineae > Anaerolineales > E44-bin32 > MGNI01. The sequence goes on from CAYGXU010000001.1 coordinate 34,192, forward strand.
CCACGGCATACCTCCTCTGCCAATTGTCGATAGTCCTTCGCTCCCTGACTTTCCGGTTTGAAATGAATGACAGACTTCCTGGCTGCAGGAGCCATCGTCAATGCTTCATCCGCATGGATAAGAGTTTCAAACACTCGCTTGCCGAAAACGGAACGTAATTCGCGCACGACTTCCTTGGAATGCTCCGAATCGGGCTGGAATAAGGTGGGCAGCAATCCCAACAATTTTAAACCCTTATGTAAGCGATCATGGATCAGCCATACGGTCTCAAGCAAGGCTCGAACGCCACGCATCGCTAGATAATGACATTGGACTGGAATGAGCAATTCATCGGCAGCTACCAGGGCATTGGTGGTGATTAGGCCAAGGTTGGGTGGTGTGTCGATCAGGACAAAGTCCATTTGATCCCGGCAATTGGTAAGTTTTTTCTGTAGGCGGATGTTGCGGTCTGGTGCAGAAGTAAGCGTATACTCTAAAGCGGCCAAATCAACGCCGGCCGGAGCGAGCCAAAGGCGATCTTCAAGAGTTCGCACAATTTCTCCCAATTCGATCTCATCCTTCATCAGCAGCGAATAAGTTGTAGGACTGAGATGATAGGGATCGAGACCAGACCAGGCTGTCAAAGCCGCTTGTGGATCAAAATCAACCAGGAGTACACGCTGGCCGCGTTCTACCAACGCAGCCCCTAGATTGGCTACAGTGGTGGTCTTGCCGACACCGCCTTTTTGGTTCGCAACAACGACTATCCTTGCCACTTAGACGAGTATAGCCTAGGCTGAAAGATGACACAATATCCCCCTGGGCAATTTTGAAAAGAAGCTTTTACCCTCACCCTTTTTTTTATTCAATTGTCTTATCGGGGTCTAATCCATTTAGGTGGCATAAACCCTTTAACGTTGTTGCAGGGGAGGTTGAGTCGCCCCACGCCACCCTTGATCCTACGGCGGGAACATAAGATGCAACAATTTATGGAAGGCACCCTGTCCCATCATTAAGATTGACCAGCATACTCCGCTACGGTATAATCCCTCGGCAATTTAGATTGATTAGGAAGAGACTGGTAAGAAGCATGCCCAAAAGAACCTATCAGCCGAAAGTTCGTCGTCGTGTCCGTGTCCATGGTTTTCGCACTCGGATGAAAACGCGTGGCGGTCAGATGGTGATTAAACGCCGCCGTCAGAAAGGACGTTTCCGGCTGAGTGTACGCATGAATGATCATGTAAAAAAGACCAACTGGAAGGCGTAGAACGGACGAGCTGAAGGATGGAAAGTCCCTCCCTCAATCCGGAAGACTAGACGGGGATAGGGACAACGATACGGTTGGATGAATCGGAAGTATCGGCTTAAGAGCTCGACTGACTTTAAGCGGGTGCGGCGTACCGGTAAGTCCTATGCCCACCCGCTCGCTATTCTCATCGTTGCTCCGAATGAATATGGATTATCCAGATGTGGTGTCGTAGCAAGTAAAGCGTTGGGAAGCGCAGTCGCACGGAACCGGACGAAACGCCGCATGCGGGCAGTCATCCAATCCTATTTACCTGCACTTCCGTCCGGTTGGGATATGATCCTTATCGCCCGTCCTCTCTTTCTAGAGGCGGAGTGGAGTGAATTGCGCAAAGCCATCGCTGATCTATTAAGACGCGCAAACTTGTTAACGGTAGAGAAATGACGGTTCATTCTGACGATTCTCACGAACATATGATGATTGCGTTGCGAGACATTCCAATAACCTGGAGGCATCTGCCAAAGATCATCGCCATGGCAATGATCCGATTGTACCAATTGACCATTTCGAGGATTCTCCCTCCCGGTACCTGTCGCTTCTATCCGACGTGCTCGCAATATGGTTATGAGGCGATCGAAAAATATGGATTGTTACATGGGGGTTGGATGGCATTCAAACGCATCCTGCGTTGCCAGCCCTTTCATCCTGGAGGGTATGATCCCGTTCCATAGGAGATCTATGAAGAAGAAACATACACTTTCGGCTCGATTTATCGCCTTCCTTATGCTCATGATGATAGCATCCCTGCTCTCTGCATGCGCGGGGGGTAACATGCTTACCGGCTCAAGCTGGCCGGGGCTTGCCGCGGATGATTCCTCTATTTATGTTGCCTTCAGCCAGGCAGTCATTGCGGTTGATCTGAAAACCGGTGTCGAACGCTGGCGTTTTCCCCAGAAACCCGAACGCAATCAAAGTTTTTTCGCACCGCCCGCTGTTTCCGACGATCTATTAATCATTGGGGGGTATGACAATATCGTCTACGGCTTGAACCCAGGCAGTGGTACTGAACGATGGCGCTTCGATGGCTCACAAGATCGCATCATCGCTGGTTCAGTTATCCTGGAAGATTACGTCTTCGTTCCCTCCGCTGATGGGACATTGTATGCACTCGACCGGAATTCGGGCATGGAAAAATGGCGATTCGAAACCGAAGAAGCGCTTTGGTCGAAACCATTGGTGGATGACGATCGCATCTATCTAAGCTCCATGGATCATCATATCTATGCATTGGACCTCAATGGAGGTCTTATCTGGAAGGCGGATCTGGGTGAAGCGATTGTCGATACGCCAACCAAAACGGATAACCTGCTTCTCGTAGGGACTTTCGGAAAAGAAATTGTCGCCTTAGATGTCGTCAACGGGAATGAGCGGTGGACCTTTGATACCCAGGGTTGGGTTTGGGGAAATCCTGCAGTCATCGGAAATGTAGCTTTCTTCGGTGATCTCGGAGGGTATTTTTATGCCATCAGCGTGAATGGCGGAGAAACGCAATGGTCGTTCCAATCCAATAGCCCTATAGCTACTTCACCGATCGTGGAGGAGAATTGGGTTTACTTTGTCTCTGAAGAAGGCATTGTTTATGCCCGCAATGTTCAAAGCAACGAATCCAAGTGGCAAATTACCCTTGGAAGCCAATCATTCTCTGAACCCATCCTGCACGAAGATATGCTCATCGTTGCAACGATGAATATTGAGAATCTCCTTGTGTCCATCAATAAAGATTCGGGCAGCCAAATCTGGACCTATAACGCCAAACAATAAGCGAGGTATTTCTTATGTGGGATTCAATTATCATCAACCCAATGATCAATGTCCTGCTCTTGATTTATGATTTCTTAGGGAACAACTTCGGAATCGCCATCATCATTTTCACTGCGCTTATCCGGTTAATCACTTATCCCCTTACTGCCACCTCTATCAAGAGCACCCAAAAAATGCAGGAGCTCCAACAGAGCAAACGCTGGCTAGATATTCAAAAGAAGTATAAGGACGAAAAGCAGAAGCTGCAGGAAGAACAACTTAAACTCTACCGTGAAGTAGGCTTTAACCCATTGAGTGGGTGCTTGCCAACCTTAATCCAATTCCCGGTCATCATCGGGCTTTACCAGGCGATCATCCGCGTCATGGCCGTTACTCCCTTGCAGCTCCTTGATCTATCGAGGCATTTATATGACTTCATCCCGAATTCGCTCATCCCGCTTAATAGTCATTTCCTTTGGATGGATCTAGGACAACCAGAACGCCTCTATCTTCCATTCCTGCCGAACATCGGAATTCCGATTCTGACTATCCTGGTGGTGATCACCTCCTGGCTCTCAACAAAAATGATGACACCGCCATCCACTGGTGGACAGGGCGCTCAAATGTCCCAAATGATGAACATCTATATGCCCCTTCTCATGGGTTACCTTACTTATGTCTATGCCTCCGGCCTTGCCCTTTACTTCGTAATCTCTAACTTACTTCAGATCATCCAAAATATTGCCATGGGCAAGGGGGACCTGCGAACGATGTTTACTCTCAAACGATCAAAAGGCTCAAAATCATAAGTCTTTTTAGGGGTGATTGAATGACCGAACCAAAAACCAGCTTGGAAATCATTGCACCTACTGTTGAAGAGGCTATTCTACGCGGATCAATTGAATTAGGGCTACCAGAGGAAGACCTTGAGGTCCAAATCCTCGATGAAGGTAGCAAGGGATTCCTAGGTCTGGGATTACGTCAGGTACGCGTGCGTCTCAGCATAAGAACGCAGACTGAAGCCCACGAAAAAACCAAAAAGGAAACGGATCTCCATGAAGTTCTTACGGCTGAAGATGAGATGCCAGAAGGGAAATTGATTCCCGAAGGGGAAGATCAGGAAGCCGTAGACACAACCCTCGAAACCATCTCTGAATTATTGCGCCACATGGGGATCGATGCTCAGATTGAGATCCGTTGGGGAGAAAAGGACGATAGTAATCGGGCACGTCCTTTGCTCGTAGACCTTCGAGGGAAAGATTTAAGTATATTAATCGGTCGAAAAGCGGAAACGCTGTCCTCATTTCAATATATCACGCGGCTCATCGTCGGGAAAAAAATACATCGACCGATTGCAATTGTGATCGATGTGGAAGGATACCGTTCTCGCAGAGAACAGCAATTGCGCCAATTGGCTCGTCGCATGGCGCAACAAGCCATTGAACGCAGCCGTACCTTGACCTTGGAGCCCATGCCTGCCAATGAGCGAAGGATCATTCATATCGAATTGCGTGATCATCCGCAAGTATTTACTGAGAGTGTTGGAGAAGGAGACCAACGTAAGGTCACTATCAAGATTCGTCGTTGATGCAAGGGTTCTGTTACGAATTCGACAAACTCATTTTATGCACCGACGATGACATAGACGTCTTGAAGCGATTCGCTTGATTGCGTTCCTTGCATGATGGCCATAGACTATAATCCAAGGTATGGCGCTGGACCCCCCTTCACTCGATTACCTTATTATTGGTCACATTGCCAGAGACCTCACTCCTTCAGGAGCGGTCGTTGGTGGGACAGTCGCATATGCCGGCCGTACGGCATTGGCATTTGGACTTCATGTAGGCGCAATAACATCAGTCAATGAGGATGTTGATCTCAGTCCATTAACCGGAATCCAACTCGCTCGCCTCCCTACAAGGCAAAGCACAACTTTCAGCAATCGCTACACAGAGACTGGTCGCGTCCAACATCTCCTCTCCAAAGCCACCAATCTTGGACCACAAGCTGTTCCTGCGGATTGGAGCCATGCCAGGATTGTTCACTTTGGACCTATCGCTCAGGAGGTCGATCCGCAATTGGTTCACCAATTCCCGAACGCCTTCATCGGCATCACCCCTCAAGGTTGGCTACGACGCTGGGGAATAGATGGGCGCGTATCCCTTACTCACTGGAGCGCGATTAAATCGATCCTCCCCAAAGCGGATGCCGTTGTTCTCAGCCTGGAGGATCTTCAGGGTTTGGAAGAAGAAGAGAGCGAAATCGCTCAACACTGTACCCTACTTGTTGTTACACGAGCATCTCAGGGAGCTCGCTTGTTCTGGCATGGGGAAGTACACGATTTGCCTGCGCCGCAGATGCGCGAAGTTGACTCCACTGGAGCCGGCGACATCTTCGCGACTGCTTTTTTCATCCAAATGCAGCAAACACAAAATCCATTTGAAGCAGGGCGCATCGCCAATACCATCGCAGCTGCTTCGGTGACGCGTCAGGGAGTGCGTAGTTCCCCCTCTCCTGAGGAAATCGAGGCAGCTCGAGTAAAGGTTGTCCCATGACCATCGTCTACTCCTTTGTCAACCAGAAAGGCGGGGTTGGGAAAACAACGACCGCGGTTAATCTAGGCGCCTATTTAGCGGAAGCGGGGCAAAAAGTGCTTCTTGTCGATCTTGACCCTCAAGCGAATGCGACCGCTTGCCTTGGTGTGGTGAATGTCATCAGCGGAACATATGACACATTACTTGGGCGTTTGCCTTCCACTGACTGTATTTTACACAACCGTCGTTTAAGGCTTTCGCTACTCCCCTCCTCACCAGCCCTGGCGGGGGCGCGCATTGAACTAGTGGAGTTGCCCGAGCGCGAATATCGCATGCGAAAAGCCTTAGAGCCATTGGATGGCCGCTACGACTATATCTTAATCGATTGCCCTCCATCTTTGGGGATACTTACTGTGAATGGGTTGGTTGCTGCCCTTCAAGGCGTCATCATCCCTATCCAGTGTGAGTATCTCGCTCTGGAGGGTCTTTCGCAATTGATCCAGACCATCGAGCATGCCCGCGCCCGTCTCAACCCTAACTTGATCATTCGCGGTATGCTCTTAACGATGTATGATAGCCGTACCAATCTTTCGAGGGACGTGGTCGAGGAGGTCCGCCGTCACTTCCCAAGACTCGTTTTTAAAGCGATTATCCCTCGCAACGTCCGACTTGCGGAAGCTCCGTCACACGGATTGCCAATCTCTGCATATGCGGTGGACTCCCCTGGGGCAATCGCTTACCACGCCTTTGCGGATGAGTTGCTCAACGCGGATAAAATGATTCCTAGCAGGAGCACCTCCTAGAGAGGATCGAGGGAAAAGATGACCCCTAAACGAGGTTTAGGAAAAGGACTAGATGCACTTATCCCAGGGGATGCGGAGCCTTTTCGCGAGACGAGCGGCGCATTCCAAGTCATGCTTGACGACATTAGACCTAATCCTCGCCAGCCGCGGATTGATTTTAATCCGAAGGAACTGGATGAATTGGCACAATCCATTGCCATGCATGGTGTTCTTCAGCCACTGGTCGTCATGCCAGATGAGAATGGAGAAGGCTATCAACTCATCATTGGTGAACGTCGCTGGCAAGCGGCGCGCCTCGCTGGGCTTGAATCAGTGCCCGTGATTGTCCGACAGGTAGACGACCAACAACGTCTGGTTCTGGCGCTTATTGAAAACCTCCAACGGATTGACTTGAACCCACTTGAATCCGCCGATGGCTACCAACAGTTGGTGAACGATTTCAATCTCTCTCACGAAGACATCGCTGCTCTGGTTGGTAAGAGCCGGGTGGCAATCAGCAACACCTTAAGATTGCAGCATCTGTCCGAACCAGTTCGCCAAGCCTTGCGGAATGGAAGTATCAGTGAAGGCCATGCGCGCGCCTTGCTTGGCCTCCCCAAGGCGCAAGCCCAAACAGCCGCCCTGGCAACGATCGTTAAACAGGGGCTTAATGTCCGCCAAACAGAAGAATTGGTTAGACGGCTGGGTGGTCAAACACGCAAACGACAAACATCGATCAGCAAAGCTCCTGAACTTTCCGATTTAGAGGAGAAGCTACGTGAAGCCTTGGGGACTCGAGTAACACTCAACCGCAGTCGTCGGGGAGGAAGCATCATCATTCATTTCTATTCCGATGAGGAATTAAACACTCTATTAGACCTTCTATTGGAGGGTTGACTGCACTAAAAAAAAGTGCGAAACAGAAAAAGAGAACGGGATATGTGGTTCCCTACTTCCAGACATAGATTGCTTATTTCAGGGGATACAGGATTCGAAAGAAACCTAGGATGCACTATTTAGTCTTTGGCACTGGCGCAGTGGGCACTTATCTCGGCGCTCGACTCGCTCTAAGTGGACAATCGACCACCTTCCTTTCCCGTCCCCCTATCGCCCGAGCCTTCCGGAAATTGGGTGTGGGCCTCCTTGGCAAAGACATGTACATCCATCTGCCTGCTCCCAATCTCATCATAAGTTTGGACGAACTTCACACGAAGCCAGATATCATCCTTCTCACAGTTAAAGCCTATGATGTGCCCATGGCAGCTGAAATTATTCGAGCGACCTTCAACGATCCCCTCCCCGTAGTCTGTTTCACCAATGGGGTGGGGAGCGAAACGACCCTGGCCGAGGTCATCGGGGAACAACATGTGATCCCGGCGACACTGACAAGCGCGGTCGAGCGCACACCGACATATTCAATCCGTATTGAACGCGAGCGCGGGGTTGGCATTTCCGGTTCACATCCTCTCATCCCTCAACTCTGTCATGAATTGCAGCATGCAGGAATTTTTGTGCGCACCTATCCCAATCCTGACCGTATGAAATGGTCGAAATTACTCATCAATATTGTCAGCAATGCCACCTCAGCTATCGTCGGCTGGACGCCAAGACAGGTCTTTGATCACCCCAGTCTTTCCCGCTTGGAGATCGAAGCCTTACGGGAGGCAGTCCGCGTGATGCGTCGTGCCAATATTCCAGCCCAGAACTTGCCCAAAGTCCCCGTGGCTCTTTTAAGCTTGGGGGTCTTCCTTCCCACAACGATTTTTCGCCGAACGCTGGGAAGGATCGTAACCAGCGGACGAGGGGCGAAGCTGCCATCCTTCCATCACGATATCGGTCGCGGGCGATCTGAAGTCGAATGGCTTAATGGGGTTGTGGTCCAAGAAGGGGACAGGCATGGCATACCGGTATCTGCTAACCGCACCTTATTAGAAATTATGAGGGCATTGGTGCAGGAGGGGGAGCTCCACATCCAATATCGAGAGCACCCTGAAAAATTGCTTGAAGCTGCTGCCGCATCCAACGTTGCTGGTTTTCAGCGGTATAATGCGTGGAGGAAATAGAGGGAATCCCTCGATGGAGATAGAACGGATGCCTTTGACCGGGAAGATCGCAATAGTCACTGGTGCCTCACGCGGCATCGGGCGTGCCATCGCGATCGAACTTGGCAATCTGCACGCCTCGGTGGTCGTTAATTACAACCGTAACGCGGACACAGCAAAGGAAGTTGTCGAGATCATCCGCATGAATGGCTCCAACGCGATTGCCTTCCAGGCGGATGTCTCCGAATACGATCAAGCTCAAAAACTGATAAAATTCGCTCTCCAGGAATACGGCGACCTGCATATCCTGGTGAACAGCGCCGGGACGACACGGGATGGTTTGATCGCAACGATGCCGGAAAAAGATTGGGATTACATCATGAAGACCAATCTGAAATCAACTTATAATTGTTCCCGCGCGGCAATCCGCCACATGTTAAAGCAAAGATATGGCAGAATCATCAATGTGTCTTCGGTTGCGGGTCAGATGGGGAATGCCGGACAAACGAATTACTCCGCTTCAAAAGCGGGGCAGATTGGTTTCACCAAAGCCCTTGCACGTGAGGTTGCCTCACGTCAAATCACGGTAAATGCGGTTGCACCGGGCTTCATCGATACCGAACTTACGCGATCCCTGCCAGAACCGGTGCAGGAAGGTCTTAAAGACCTCATTCCTCTGGGGCGGATTGGCCGACCTGAGGAGGTCGCCAAAGCTGTCGCCTTTCTTGCTTCAGAGGACGCGGCTTATATCACAGGCCATGTGCTCACCATTGATGGTGGGATGGCGATGTTTTAGGGAGTTGAATGAGCTATGGATAACAAAGAACAATACTCGTCGCGTGCCCCAGGGAAAACCACCATCGCTCCCGGCGTGCTTGTAACTATTTCACGACTCACTGCTTTAAGTGTTCCCGGAGTCTCAGGGATGGCAACTATGCCATCTGGTGTGAATCGCTTGCTACGCCGCGGCTCAGGCGAAGGGGTGCAGATCCGAGTGGAAGATGGTGCGGTTTCTGTGGATCTTTACCTGATTCTGGAACGCGACACTTATGTCCGCGATATCAGCCGAAAAGTGCAGAATGAAGTGGCGCGAGCCATTGAAGACATGGTCGGTATGGAGGTAAAGCGCATCGATGTCCATATTGAGGATATCGATTATCAATAAAAGAATACGCGATTTTTTTAATCGCTTCAGGTCATCGGTTGATCATTAGAATCGGAAGCGACATGTGTCATAGGTCATCACTTTCAATCAAAGCAACGGCAGGAATCGCATTCGAAGCGGATGAAAAGGGAAAGACGTCGGGTTCGTATTTTGGCCTTACAGGCCTTGTATGAGATTGATTGCGTTGGTCATCCAGCCGGAGAGGTAATTGCGCGCTACTTAGAGGAGAATCCCTCTTTGAGTGCCAAAGCGTTGGATTTCTTCCAAGCAATGGTCCTACGAACACTCGAATCGAGAAAAAAACTGGACCAATTCATCGCTCAGTGTGCTCCAGAGTGGCCAGTTGAAGAGCTGGCTATCATCGATCGAACTATTTTACGGATTGCCCTCTGGGAACTTACAGCTTCAGAAGATACTCCCTTAAAGGTAGCGATTAATGAGGCTGTAGAGCTCGCTAAACGATTTGGATCAGACAATGCCCCCCGTTTTGTTAATGGGGTCCTTGGAACCGCGGCTGCGAATGAGGAGTTGATTCGTCAACTACTGGGACAAAATAATTAATTCAAGGAATGTTCGATGGATTTTCTAGGTATTGGCGCTCCTGAGTTGTTGCTCATTCTCCTGATTGTGATACTCGTCATCGGACCTCGTGACATTGGAAAAACAGCCCGTTCCCTCGGGCGCTTTCTCAATCGTCTGTACAAATCGGATGAATGGCGCACATTGACACAGGCTTCGCGGACTTTGCGAACTTTGCCCAATCGCCTGGCGCGCGAAGCCCAATTAGAAGAGCTAAAAGAAATTGAGGAGTCGCTTAAAGAGACCAAGGACGACATCGAAAAGACCCAAAAAGACCTTCAGAAGGATTTGCAAAAGGAAACTCAAACCCTTAAACAAACCCAAAAGGATATAGTGAAGGACATGGAGAAGGTGGGTGACGGGATGCGATCTTGGGTTGTCCCACCAACAGAGGAGGTTGGTCAAACCACTGCCGATAATAGTGAAGCAGAGAAGGCTTCTTCGATAGAAGAAACAGACCTATCCACTGCGCATAAGGAAGAACCAAGACAAGCGACAACTGCGGAAAAATAACTTCTCCAAGTAGTAGGGAAGAGATCAATCCTTTTACAGGTGACGAATAAACTAAAATGAGAGCATTTTTAAAGAAACTATTCTGGATCGTCACAGCACCGATACGAATCATCACCTGGCCTTTCCGCAGGATCCGGGAATTCATCAATTACGAACCCGAAGATACTTCAACACCAGATGTGTTCGCTCGTACAATCGAACAGCCTATGGTGCTAATTGAGCACCTGGATGCGTTGAGGAAACACCTCTTCCGTGCTCTGGCGGTCCTCGCCGTCACGACCATGATCAGTTTCTCTTTTGCTGGAAAAATTCTCGACTTCTTGTCCAACCCCGTCGGTGGGATCAAAGCCTTACAAGCAATCGAAGTGACGGAATCGGTGGGAGCCTTCATGCGTGTCTCCCTGCTCAGCGGGTTTACATTGGCCTTCCCTTATATCCTTGTGGAAGTGTTTGCCTTTGTTAATCCGGGTTTGAAGCGCCGAGAGAGAATCCTAATCCTGGCTGCCGTGCCCATTGCTGCCCTGCTCTTTCTTCTTGGCCTGGCATTCGCCTATTTCATTATGTTGCCTGCTGCACTTCCTTTCTTAATGAGTTTTTTAGGGATAAAGACCATTCCACGCCCCTCTAACTACATTAGTTTTGTCACCAACCTGATGTTTTGGATTGGCATCGCCTTTCAATTTCCACTCCTCATCTATGCTCTTGCTGCAATGGGTGTGGTCAAGGCAAGGTCTTTAATTAATGGGTGGCGATTTGCCATCATCGGCATCGCTGTCCTGGCAGCATTGGTGACTCCCACCGTGGATCCGGTCAATATGGCATTAGTGATGGCGCCGATGGCTGTTCTGTATTTTCTCAGTATTGGCCTGGCTTCGATCGCCCAACGAGGGCGGGAACGACGCCAATCCTGATCGGACACATCGACACTCAGAAAGACCGTAGCGAAAACGCAGCGAATTATGAATTCAACGAGCAATGGCTAGTCACCTTGATCATCGGTAAGGAAGGTTTTAATCAATGATCTTTTGCCCTCCCTTCTCCTTATGAGTACAATCGAAAGAGATCACATCAAAGGACAATCGAATTCCAGAAATCTATAGACAAGACAGAAAAAGCCAGCGAATAAGGCCATTTCCTATCCTTCTTGTACCAGAGAGCGTGGTTTACGCTTTAGATCAGATTGGACAGGCCGGATAAGACGAATCCTATGCCTCAAAAAGCCACCTCCGACCATCCAAATCTCACCAAATTAACCGAGCGTCTACGCAGGACGCAATGGGTATGGGCAGGTGTATTTGCGTCAATGAGCTGGATCACCCTATCCGTTATGGGGAAGGAGTATCCGCTGGCTGCCGCTCCTTGGCTTATCATTTCAGTCTTGCTGATCGTGGGAAAAGAACCAGCATATTTCGCTTTGATCGCTGTTCAATGGGGTCTTTCCTTGTTGTCAATGCTTCCAGGTTTGAACCGGTTTATCGGCCCAGATCCGTTTTCGATGATCTTCATGCCAAGTCTGGTGGAGGGGCTTACATTTTCCATGGTGCGGATTCTTCTCCTGCTTATCGCCTGGAACCAATTCCTTTGCTACAGAATCCTGTACGGCATAGCTCGAAAAGCTCAACACGAGAAATCCCTGTTAGAACTGCCGGAAGTTATTCCCAACAAAGCCACAATCCTGGCAAAGATTGCTCTTACTCTCGCATTTCTTGCTATCCTGACCATTTGGGGAACGATTTTCCTGCGCTCTCCTAAAGAAATCGAATACTCTACTTTCTTTGCCTATTTGTCCGCCTCTTTTGCGATTGGCTTGGGCGCTGGGGCGCTTTTCTCCCCAAATAAACATCGGAGTATGGCGGGTGCGAGTGTTGGATTGGGGTCTTTCGCGATTGTCTCAATCTTGGTTGTGTAGCGCTATTTCATCCGATGAAAAACCCATGGAAAATTTAAAAACGTTGGTCCCGCCGATAGACAATCTCTCCAACCTGCAAGCCCACCGCATCCGTGGTGTAATCTTACTTCGGCTACTCATATTGGCTTTAATTGGACTGCTCGGCATGCTCGCCATTTTTTCAGTCGGAATCTGGCGCTGGCAATACGCAGCCAACCATTTTGGACCGGCAGTGATATGGCGTTGGATTGCACCCGCATTATTCCCTGCATTGGCATTGGGATTGATCGGCACGGCTGCCCTTATCCATTTTCTCAAGATCAGACGAATCGAAGTCCAAACATCTCCGATGGGCATCACCCTCCGCAAAGGCCGAAAACTCGATACAATTCTATGGAAAGAAGTGGAGTTGATCCATACCTTCTCGATTCAGTATGGGATTCCTGGCCTGATTTGGGCGCGAAAAATGGAAATCGTTCTACAATTAAAAAACGGGCGTCGAATAACCTTCAATCAGACATTGGAGGATATTGAAATCCTCATCAATATGGTTAAACATTACGTTTACCCAACATTATTTCGAAATCTTCAGCTTGCCTTCAATCAGGGAGAGCCAATTCGCTTTGGCCCATTGATACTCACTTCGAAAGGTATCTTGAATGGTCGTAAAGTCCTGCGCTGGCAAGATATTGGCCAAATTAGACTTCACCAAGGCAAACTTCAACTCCAGCCGATTAGCAACTCTAGGGGACCGAAATTTGCCATACAAGCCCACAAAATCCCTAATGTCGATCTATGTATTCAACTTCTGCATCAGTTAGGTCCAAAATCATGAAACGAGTTCGGTTTTTACATCTCCTCCTTCCTGCTCTAATTCTTTCGCTGGCATCCTGCTCGTGGCTAGGTGGAACGCCTTCCACAACTGGTCAGCCAACTCCTCCCTTCTCAACAGTAGATCCGACGCCTATTCCGCTTTCCGATGTCACCATCACAGTGATCGCACCAGCCTCCACGCCAGCGAATGCGGAGATCTTCATGGTCGTCTTGGACGAAGTAACTGGCTGGCCTTACAATAACAAATTTCTCCCCCTCACTCGGATGAGCGATGGCCGTTGGCAAATTACACTAACCCCCCCAGCAGGTACGTTATTGCGCTATCGTTATTTACGACGTTCCCCTTCCGAATCCATCGAATGGACCACCCATGGCGCTCCAGTGCGTTGCCGTATCCTGCATATCCCTGGTCCAACGCAGGTTGAGGATCATATTGCTGCCTGGAGCGATGCTCCATATCAGGGTCCTACCGGACGAATCATCGGTCGCATGGTTGATGCTTATACTGGATACCCCTTACCCGAGATCCTGGTACACATCGCAGGACAATTACATTTTACTGACGGCAAAGGCAATTTCCAGGCTGAAGGTCTTGTTCCCGGTCTGCACACGATCACTGCTTTTAGCTTCGATGGCTCTTATAGCCCTGCACAACAAGGCGCCATAATCGCCGCGGATAATATCACCCCAGCCCAGATGGGTCTCATCCCGGCTCAACGTGTCCAAGTGACCTTCGAAGTGACTGTCCCCGAAAATACGCTCGAAGGCACTCCAATCCGCATCGCAGGGAACTTGCGCCAACTCGGACATATCTTTACTGAATTGCAGGCAGGGATCACCACCTCGATCGTGGATATGCCCACACTCATCGAAGTCGATCCTCAACATTACATCCAAATTATGGACCTTTATGTGGGAACTGACGTACGATATAAATATACACTTGGGGATGGTCTCTGGAATGCTGAACGGGATGAAGAAGGTCAACTCATCACCCGTCAAGTAATCATTCCCAATCATGACCTGGTGATCCGAGATGGTGTGCCCCAATGGGAGGGGGCGAACCAGGGAACAATCTCCTTTTGGCTCTCTGTCCCTGCGGATACCCCCCTTACAGATGAAATCAGTATCCAGTTCAACCCCTCGATTTGGCACCCATCGATTCCCATGTGGCGTGTAGGCGATCACAATTGGTTTTATTCACTCCACAGTCAGATCGATCCCTTAGGTCCAGTAGGTTACCGTTATTGTCGAAACCAGCAATGCGGTATTGCTGACGACGTCGTCAGCGCGGGTCCTGATTCCTCTGGAAGACAATTCACCTTGACAGCCTCGCAGCAAGATATCCAGGACACGGTGCAAGCCTGGAACTGGCAATCATCCAGCTCCATCACAGGAACCATTCCGGCCATGGAGGTCAGCCCTCGTCCGGAATTTAAGGTTGGGGTCGAGCTACTCCCTCATTACCGGACGACATGGAAACCTTACATGAAGATCGGTCTGCAAGAAATCGCCAGCCTTGGGGCGAATGCCATCATTCTCACTCCCTCTTGGGCGGCGACACAAAATAATCCTCTCCCCTCGATTGAATTTGACCCTGCTTACGCACCATATGGCGATTTCTTGAAAGCGGTGATTCGCGAAGCCCAAGCGCTTGGTTTAGAGGTTATCCTCCACCCTACGATCGAATTTCCCAGGGCAAATCCAACGGATTGGTGGTGGTCAGCAGGACGGAATGATGCCTGGTGGACATCCTTTTATGATCGCTATGAAGCTTTCATCCTTACCTACGCAAAATTAGCGGCTGAAAGCGACATCTCAAAGATCGTCCTCGGTGGTCCTGAGGTCGCTCCAGCACTCCCCGACGGTCAATTGGTGGACGGATCCCCCTCCCAGGCTCCTGTCCTTGCAGCTGGGTTTTGGAGAAGTCTCATCACCGATACGCGCGCAATCTATTCCGGACCGATCGCTTTCGAACTTGAACTGGGGGCATCGCTGCAAACACTCCCTCCCTTCCTGGATAGTATTGACGAGATTCATATAGATTGGCATGCTCCTTTAACCAATGAAGTTGAAACAGGCTTTCCCGAACTTCAGGCCGCCGCAAGATCACAATTGATGAATAACATTCTTGGCGTTCAAGCATTGCAGGGAAAACCTATTGTATTAAGCATTGAATATCCATCCGTGGACGGCGGTGCGACTGGATGCCCAATTCTTGCAGAAAGTGGGTGCCTGCCTGCTTCTGCTTTTGATCAGGGGGCGTTGATTGGCTCAAATCTTCTTGTGGATATGGATGAGCAGGCGTTGGCAATCCAGGCCGTGCTTTCTGAAGCTTATGTTCAAAGAGCAATTACGGGTTTTTATGTTCGTCGTTATAATCCGATTGTCGCCCTAAAGGATCAATCTGCATCGGTGAATGGAAAAACTGCTGGTGAAGTGTTAAGGGCCTGGTATCCACGGATCCGTGGGCAATAATTACAAGTTCGAAATGGATTGCCATATTCCAAGAGCGGGCTGAGAAGGTTGTGCCATCCCCTCCCATCAGGCAAACCGAAATCATCGTCGGGAGTATTGGCAAACGATCACAAGGTGTATCAAGCAATCCGCCGGGAGCTCTCAGATAATTAAGTAATTCGATTAATTTCGCAAACTCTCCACATCAAGATCGTTCAATACCCGGAAAGGGAGGAATATCTCAAGGAAAGGACATCGATCGAAACATTCAATTCTTCAAGATACTATTTGCATCCTTTCTGAAATGAGAAGAGATGCGGTCGCAGTCAACTGAGTGAAGAATGCGAGGAAGACCATGGATTTTGAATTAAAAAACGAACAAAAGATGTGGCAGAAGAGCGTACATGATTTTTGCGCCGCAGAGGTCAAACCCAAAGCAGCCGAAATGGATGCAAAGGCCAGTTTCAACCAAGAGGCGATAAGGAAGATGAGTCCATTGGGTTTACTCGGACTGAATGTCGCCGAGGCTTACGGCGGGGCGGGTGTGGACAGCCTCAGCGCGGCAATCGCCATTGAGGAATTAGGGTGGGCTTGTGGCGGAACAGCGCTTTCCATCGCCGCCCACAACAGCTTGGGATGCGCTCCTATTGCCAGGTTCGGAAGTGAGGAACAAAAACAGAGATGGCTGCCGGGACTGACCAGTGGCTCAAGTGGGCTGGGCGCGTTGGCTCTCACTGAGCCTGGCGGAGGTACGGATTTAATGGGTGCAGTCCAAACGAGAGCAATCCTTATAGGGGAAAAATGGATCATTAATGGGAACAAAGCCTGGATCACCAATGCCAGCCTTGCTCCGCTAATCGTGACCCTCTGTCGTACTGACCCTGCCGGCGGTTCACAGTCTTTCAGCCTGATCCTCATCCCCACGGATACTCCTGGGCTCCATATCCACCCACCAGAGAGCAAGATGGGCGTGCGCGCTTCCCCCACCCATGCTGTAAGCTTTGAGAATGTACAGGTCCCCGCCGATCATGTCCTGGGAAAAGCGGGGGAGGGTCTATACCAGACATTGGAAATCCTGGATGGAGGCAGAATTGGCATTGGTGCTATCTCGATCGGATTGTCACGTGCAGCGCTCGAGGAGGCGAAACAATATGTCCACGAGCGCCAGAGCTTTGGCGTACCCCTGGCAAAGCATCAAGCTATTCAATGGATGATTGCAGATGCAGCGATGGAAATCGAAGCGGCGCGGCTGATGATCTTCAAGGCAGCCTGGCTTAAAGATCAGGGTGTTTCTTTCAATAAGATGGCGGCCATGGGGAAACTATTCGCGACAGAGATGGCAGAAAGGGTCTGTCGCAACGCCATTCAAATCCTGGGAAGTTATGGCTATAGCAGCGAGTATCCGGTGGAACGGTATTATCGTGATGCTCGCCTGATGACCATTGGCGAAGGAACGAGTGAGGTGCAGCGAATGGTCATCGCCAAGCGCGAACTCTCTCCATAATGTGGAATATATCTCGAAAGAAGATGCTCTTCCCTCCATTGGAATTGTATCGAGACGGGAAGATTTCCCATTTGAAAGTCGAAAGAAACAAACATCTCAAGAATCAACTATTAAAGAGCTCAACCCTAAATTGGATTGAGCTCATCCTATGTTAAATAACCTTAGTTACTTTAATAGATCACGGATTGGGTTCTGACTTTTCGCTTTCCTTCATGCCGCTATCCTTCTTTCGCATGAGCAAATACTTATATACGAAATACCAGATGACACATAGAACCCCTACGATGGCCCAAATCGGAAAGCCGCTTTTAATCGCCAGCCACCAGTCTTTGTTAGTAAAAAGACCGATGTAGACGGTGATCGCCACCCAGACAATCAAAAACGTGCTAAAGAGCCAGAAACGCATCAAATTCAACAGTTTCTTATTTTGATCAGACATCGATTTTTCCTCAGCCATTTAAACTCCTCCAAAAGCACATTTTAGACCAGGATCATAGATCGATTCTTCTAATCACGCAAGTGGGGTCTGAGCTCCATGCCGCACTCCAGAAAATAGGTCTTATCACGCATGATTATTTCTTTTGGCAGCTATTCAGGCAAAAACCCTAAAAGTCTATTAGGCAATCCAAACCTGCCTTTCATGCGCAAATTTCCTACAAATTTAACAACTTGTTCTACCAGAAAGACCTTCAGGGGCTGCGTTTGCAGGTAAGGCTGAGTAGTTACCTCTTTTATTTTTCACCTGTTACCCTACTGTAGGAGTTCATGCACTTGCAGCCACCTTGGTAGCAAAGTGGGCAGTACGATTGCAGTAACCGTTGGCAATCATGGTTCAGCTGTGAGAGTCATCGTAGAAGCAAGGCAAGCATGTAGGAGAATATTTACTTAACGGAGCAACGATAAATCGTCTATCTTCACCTTCATAGTCTCTTTTCGTCCTCTTTTTCTCTTGCATCTCGCACAAGATGGTGAGAAACTTCTTCATCATTCGTCAACAATATTCCGATTGGGAGATGATTAGCTATGCATTCCTTAGATAGCTCCTGGTGGCGAAAGGGAGTCTTCTATCACATCTATCTGCGTTCCTACTCCGACAGTCAAGGGGACGGGCTGGGCGATCTTCCCGGGCTGATCTCTCGCCTGGATCATCTCAGGGGCAAGCAAGATTCCCTTGGAATCGATGCTATCTGGCTCTCTCCGTTTTACCCATCTCCGGATAAGGATTTCGGGTATGATGTCGCTGATTACTGCGATATCGATCCTCGCTATGGCACCCTGCAGGATTTCGATCTCCTGATAACGGAAGCTCACCGTCGAGGCATTAAAGTCATGCTCGACCTGGTCTTCAACCATTCCTCCGACCAACACCCATGGTTCTTGGAATCAAGAAGTTCAAGGGAGAATCCCCAACGAAATTGGTACATTTGGCGAGATCCCACATCGGGGAAAAGACTGCCGAATAACTGGCAATCGGTCTTCGGCGGGAAAGCCTGGAAATGGGATGAAACCACTCAACAATACTATTACCATATGTTCCTCAAAGAACAGCCCGATCTCAATTGGCGCAATCGGGACGTCCGCAGCGCTTTGATGGATGTCGTCCGATTCTGGCTTAGGCGCGGCGTGGATGGTTTCCGTCTGGATGTCTTCAACATGTGGTTTAAGCATGCAGATCTATTGGACAACCCTCCAAAAATTGGTCTGCGCGGATTCGATCGGCAGGTACACCTTTATGATGTCGATCAGCCTGAAATGCACAACGCCCTGGCGGAATTCCGCGAAGTGCTCAATTCCTTCGGCTGCCGCACCTCTGTCGGGGAGTTATCTGGGAGAGATCCCAGACGCGCTGCTTCCTATTGTGGCGAAGAGGGACTCCATATGGTTTTCAACTTCGCCTTCACTTGGTGTCGCTGGCTGCCAGCAGCTTTTCAGAAGGCGATCCTGGATTGGGAAATGGCGTTGGGCGACCAAGGCTGGCCTTGTTATGTTCTGAGCAATCACGATGGCCCTCGCAGGCATGTCTCACGCTATGGCGGTCAACACCCTGACGAAATTGCCAAAGTGGCAGCCGCTCTGTTGCTGACATTGCGCGGCACGCCATTCCTATATTATGGCGAGGAAATTGGCATGCTCGATGTCCCTTTACGGCGCGATCAAATGCTAGATCCCCTCAGTCGTCGTTATTGGCCTTTTCATGGCCGTGATCAAGGTCGAACACCGATGCAATGGGATTCAACCTCACAAGCCGGTTTCACCTGCGGTCAGCCCTGGCTCCCCGTTCATCCCAACTATCGGTTTCGAAATGTCGTGCAACAACGGGCTGATCCCCAATCGGTTTTCTCCTTTTACCGATCCTTGCTTCGATTACGGCAGGAGACACCCGCGTTGCACCAAGGAGCCTTCGAGGCATTACAAATCAAACCCTCACCTGGCCTCGCCTATCTTCGTCGGGATCCTTCTGGTGATGCACTTATCGCTCTGAAT
Source organism: uncultured Anaerolineaceae bacterium (assembly GCA_964353875.1). Taxonomy (GTDB): domain Bacteria; phylum Chloroflexota; class Anaerolineae; order Anaerolineales; family E44-bin32; genus MGNI01. Next base: position 53,999 of record CAYGXU010000001.1, read on the forward strand.
TTTGGAGCGAGTTCATGCCATCTGCGGTTCGATCGGAAACCCGCCGATGCCTCATGGTCCTTGGTGCTATCCTCTGATCCAGATTCGACGGCGCGCGCCTCCTATGACAAAGTCCATCTGGGTCCATTTGAAGCAGCCATCTTTTTGGCAGAATAGGAATCCAACCCAAAGATAGGTCATCTAAAGGCCAAATTCAATCATGAAAGGTGATTTGAGTTTCAACGCCATGTAGCCCTTTGGGCATATCCAACCCTCCCCTTTCAGTGTTTATTAGATAGTGAATTTTTGATAAGCTGATAATCAAAATCGTCATGATTTCAAGGTGATACCCATAGACTCAAATAAGGAGGAACGATGTTGAAGGAATTTCGAGAATTCGCTCTGAGGGGCAGTGTGGTCGACCTGGCAGTGGGCTTTATTATCGGATCTGCTTTTAGTTCGATTATCAACTCCCTTGTCGCGGATATCCTCATGCCGCCGATTGGTCTCCTGCTGGGAAATGTTGATTTTTCGAACTTATTTCTAACCCTAAAAGCGGGTGAGGCGCCTCCGCCCTATCTCACACTCGGCAATGCTCAGGCAACGGGTGCAGTTACGATCAATTATGGTCTCTTCCTCAATGCGATTATCAGCTTCTTGATCGTCGCTTTTGCTTTGTTCCTGCTCATTAAGAGCATCAATCAACTCAAGCGCAAGGAGCTGACTCCCCCGGAAAAGCCCACTACAAAAGAATGCCCTCACTGCTTCACAGCGATTCCGATTAAAGCTAAGCGCTGTCCAAACTGCACGTCTGAACTTGCCCTTTCCACAGCATAGGAGCCTCTCCTGAAGGCCTCACAGGTCTGGGAGACGTGTTAGGCCTTTTTAGAAATATGCATTCTTTATGGACGCCAATCCGGAGAACCATCAAAAACGGCATTGGTGGTTAGGCGTGTTACTGCCAAAGTAATCAGATTGAGATAGTAGATTTCATATTTACCATCACGGTTGGTGTCAAAAGCCACCAAGTTGCCATCAGGCGAATAGTCCGGAGAAGAATCGTTCCCACCACTGAAGGTGAGTCTCTCAACGCTCCCGCTGCTAATTAGATAACGATAAAGCTCATACTCCCCTGTCCGGTCGGAAGCAAAAATAATCCCACTACCATCCGGACTCCAGGTCGGATAGCGGACTTCGTTATATCCATTCGTTAATTGCAGAATATCTTCTCCATCGTCCCCCATGATATAAAGCTCATACTCCCCCGTCCGATCAGAACAAAATGCAATTTGGGAACCATCATACGAATACGTGGGATATAAGTCATTGGCAGGATGCTCGGTCAGCCGCTTAACGTTCGTCCCATCCAACCACATTCGATACAACTCATGATTCCCTTCTAAAGCGGATGAGTAAATAATCTCCAGACCATCAGGGCTCCATGAAGGAGAGAGATCATAAGCGGAATTATTGGTAAGATTGACCAATCCTGAGCCGTCGGCGTTAATCCGATAGATATCAAGATCTCCATCGCGGTCGGAGAGAAAGAGGATATAACGACCATCCGGTGACCAGCTTGGGCTGATATCTGAGCCAGGATTCTTAATTAAATTAACCACCTGCATGCTATCGAGACGCAGAAGGTAGATCTCCTCTTCACCTGTAGGCCCCGCATGATAGGCAATTTCCCCTGCTCCCCCGCCGATGGGCGTAGGTTGAACTGTCTCAGGCAGATCAATCGGAAGGGTTGTGGCTTTTTCAGCGATACCGGTAGGAATATGGGTTTGCTCTGCAGTTGATGGCACCATCGTTGAGGGAGAGGATAGTGTCGCCATAGGCGTCAAAACACTGCGAGGTGCGACCCCCACTGTGCAGGCAAGTGTGGTTAAGAAGAGTATAAATAGTAGATAACTTGGTTGTTTCAATATATTTCTCATCTTTTTGCCTAGCCGAAATGAGAAAAAGTTGGATTATGGTGATGGACGATGGGCTTCATAGGGTATTGTGAAAGTGAAAGTAGAACCACGATCGACTTCGGATTGCACCCGGATTTCACCTCCATGTGCCTCAACGATTTGTTGAACCAGGGTCAAGCCTAAACCAGAACCCTCAACCGGTCGTCGTTTTATTCGCTGAGCGCGATAGAGTTTTTCAAAGATGTTAGGCAAATCCTCCTGAGCGATCCCCTCCCCGCTATCTCGAATGGAACAAACCAAATGCAACTTCTCAGGATCGTTGTCTAAATTGACAATCACCTCACCGCCGGGAGGAGTGTATTTAAGGGCATTATCCAAAAGGTTGAGCACTGCTTGTTTAAGCCGAGCACGATCTGCGTTGATGCGAGGAAGACCTGCAGGAAGATTTAAACTTAATGCTATTTGTCGTTCCTCGGCCAATTCGGAGATATCCAGTATAGCCTCTTCAAGCAACGATCCAAAATTCAATGGCGCACATTCCAGGCCAAAGGCAGGGGACTCAAGGCGAGCCAGCGTGAGCAGATTGTCTACAAGCTGTGTCAGGCGCTTGGTCTCATCGCTGATGATGCGGCATGAAGCAAGCCAGCCCTGGCGGTCATCCGGAGCATCTCCCATTTTCGCAGCATGTCCTTGGATTATCGTAAGCGGTGTCTTCAATTCATGGCTGACATTCTGAATGAAATTCCGATAAAACGCATGCTGTTTTTGCGCGAGGTCATAATCTTCCAATATTAATAGTGACTCAGCGTTAGACAGACGAATCATGTGAACTTGAATAACATGCCCTTCTTCCGTGGTGGAGGTCCGAACAGTGCTTTCCTCAGCACGCGAAGCTTCACGAATGATTTCTTCGAATTCCTGCTTTTTTCTCCGCTCTTGAGCCTCGCCATTTGCATAGATAATTTGACCACGACGAAGCAACATTGCCGGGTAGGAAAAGCCATCCAAGATGCGGCGGAATTCTTGTCTCCGTCGTCGTTGACTGATAATGAATATGATTAGGACTGTGGAAACGAGCAGACCCATCAACAGGGCAGCGAGTTCAAGAGGACCGAAATAAAGGATGAAATCCGACATGATCGCTGTCCCCTATTAAAGCGTATTCCCAACTGAAAACAACTCATGGAGTATCAAACTTGTAGCCCACTCCGCGAATATTGATTATGTAGCATGGCTCTTTCGGGTCAGGCTCAAGTTTCTGTCGTAATGACCATATATGCTTTTCAAGCGTTTTTGTTTCAATGTCGATATCACCCGGGATTTCAAAAACCGCCTCCAGAATGGAGGTACGACCAATCGGTCGGCCGGCATTCGTAACCAAATAGTTCAGAAGATCGAACTCTTTTGGGGTAAGGTCAACCCATTCCCAATTTCCAGTACGGCGAATAGCCACCTTTCGACGGGGCCCATCGATTCGGATGTAGCCATTAAACTCCTGGATCGCAGGAGGCAGCCGAGCTTTTACCCGGGCAAGCAATTCGCGGATATCAAATGGCTTTGAAATATAGTCATTGGCGCCAAATGAGAAGCCTATCTCGAGATCACTTACGCTATCTCGAACCGTGAGAAATATGATCGGGACCATATCATCATGGTCTCGGATTTTACGGCAGACTGCCAGCCCATTGGGTTCGGGCATCTCGATATCCAAGATAATCAAAGATGGATGCTCGGTCTCCCACCTAAATAAAGCCTCAGATCCATCCGCAGCGGTAATGACCTTATACCCATCCCTTTCCAACGCAGGTTGGATAAAGGAGAGGATGTTGGGATTGTCATCCACAATGAGTATCTTCTGCATTTCGGAGTGGATTATAGCCATGTATCTTCCAGTCGCAAGTTGGATTACCTAATATCGAACCTGAAGTCCTGAACTTCGATCGCTTTGAGGAAAAGGTCTTTGATCAAGCACAAAACCGAGGCAGAGCCAGGGAAAACACCGAGAAGAATCTGAAAGGTGTATCATCCAAGGGTTTTAATAGGAAGCAGAATTATTTTAGATACATTTCGAACGCGCCAGAAAGCTCTCCATCCATCGAATGATCACTCAAAAAGGTCTTAACTCATAAGCTCCTATAGTGCCAGGTTTTGGCAAATTTATGGATCGATCGTATCGACAGGCTGTTACAAATCTGGTGTCTACTCCTCGGATCGCGTCTGTGTCATCGCGCTGATCAAATAAAGGTTATCATTTCCAGCGCCTAATTCAACAAAAAGCATTTTCTTTCCATCCGGCGACCATGCGGGGCTCATCTCGAAGGGAAATTGTGCGATACCCGTCTCGTAGCAATCGGGGTCATCAACTTCGCTCTGCATTCCACACAGTGCATCAAAGATTCGAACTTCGCCTACGGCAAAGCAACAGACGTCATATGCAATCCAGCGGCCATCGGGCGACCAGGTAGGATTCCAGCTGCCTTCAAAATTGTAAGTCAAGCGTCGCTGACCTGTACCATCACTCTTCATAATATAAATCTCATATGCATCCAGATATTCTGCCGAGTAAACAATCCAATCACCATCCGGGGACCATTCTGGATAATCGCTCGGATAATCTGTCAGCCGCATCAATTCTGTGCCCATTGTATCGGAAACATAAATCCCCTCTTTGGTTTCGTGAGACGAGGCAAAGACAATGCGATTCCCATCAGGCGACCAGGCAGGTGAGCGGATATTGCTAAGATCTTCAACTTGAATGGTCAATTCCTGGGTGCAAACTTCTTGAGGACCCGAGCTCAGAATGCAATCAACAGTGACTATGAAGATTTTCGTTAGCTCATCTTGAAAGTTGGTGTAGGCAATTTTCTTGCTGTCTGGTGACCATGCTGGCGACCAGTTATCAATTCGGTCATCGGTCAGAGCAATGGGATTTTGATCACATTTGGATTGTGTGTCGAGGCAACTCGCATTAACGAGGTATATGTCGTAATCCCCATCGCGGTTGGAGGAGAAAGCGATCCATTCCCCATCCGGCGACCATGTCGGATCTGAATCGCCGGCCAGGTTGAAAGTTACTTGGGTCAAAGTATCCTCTAAGAAGAAAATATCTAAGGGCACAGCAGTAGCCATGGGAGTCAGAGTATATTCAATTTCGTTCCCGTCTGGGGTGGCTTGTTCAGCTTCCTTACCCGCTCCCCTGCAACCTGTCAGAAGCAGAATCACCAGGATCACTATCCATAAGAAACGAAAGGGTCGGCTTTTCACATCAATTTTCATTCTGTCCTCCAGGGGGATCGTTTCCAGGAAGAAGTCCTTTGACCCTCTGCAGTCTTTTCAGGATTTCAGCTTATTCACAAATAGACTAGTGCAAAAATATAACGGTCAGTGCTACATCATGTTACATTAGGGTAACAGAAATGGTAACATTCCGGTAACCACAATTTTTCCTGTATGAGGTAATTCTCTATATCCGCCCATGTCTAAATACTTATTCGCTCTTCTAACGCACTGAACCGAATGTAGAAGGTTAAATATACCCTTGATAAAGGCAGACATCGCCCTTCAGATTATACCTGCTGGGGAACCTAGACCTGGTTGTCCGCTCACGATCGAAGAGCTACGTTGCAACGATCATAAATTCCAAATCCCTGATGCGATGCCTTCCCGGCGAATCGCTTGGGATTTCGGCCAATCTCGGATGTCATCATTGTACAGATTATTACCTACTAAATCCACAGGGAAAACGAACCAACAATTATTGCGCCTGATACCTTTCATATAAATCATACAAAAATAAACCCCATCTCCTTTTTACTCTATTTGAGGTCATGCATATAATCAACAAGTTCCGCACCCATCTCATAGAAAAAGTTGGGTGAATGCTCTAAAGGGTTTATGATAATAAAGTGAATGAATGAAGTATTGAGACAGGATGATATGTTCTCATCGATGCTTTGTCCATCCAATGATGGTCACAAAGTGAATTGGAAGAGATAATACCTGAGAGGATCAGGTTTCGACTTTAATTCCGGCTTGCAGAAATAAATGGTAATTTCCGTAGTGATCTATGCTGCAATGAATAAACTATCTGGTCTACCTCCTCGGCCTCTCGATCTTTGCAAAATAGAATGATAAGGAGTTCCACATGACACAATCTTTCACAACCGAAACTCTGCGCACATTATTTGGCTTCCCATTCAAAGATGCGAAGTGGGTGTCTAAGATCCTGATCGGCAGCTTGTTTATGCTTTTCGGTTTTCTGATCCTGCCTATATTCTTCATCTACGGCTATTTCATCGAAATCCTAAGGAATGCCATTAAGGACCACGAACCTGTATTACCGGAATGGGATCAATTAGAGAAAAAATTCATCGATGGCGCCAAATTATTTTTAGTCGCGTTCATTTATATGATCCCTTACATATTGCTCTTTATCCTGGCCTATGCCCTGATTCTTGCAGGATCATTCAGTACAGAGCTGGTTGATTATAGCAGGGCTGCGGATTCGATCCCCTGGTTTTTTATCTCACTTTTTGGATCTTTTGGCGGGCTTCTCCTCTTCGGTGTCAGTACGCTGATCAGTCTTGTCCTGGGTGCGCTCTTGCCTGTCGCCCTGGCACATACGGTGGCCACGGACGATCTCATGGCAGGCTTCCGGGTAAGTGAGTGGTGGAAGATATTCCGTGCCAATACATCAGGCTTCTTGATCTCTTACGTGATCGTCATCGGCTGCTTATTCCTGATCAATACTGCCCTCCAAGTCCTGAATATGACCATTGTCTTGTGTTGTCTGACGCCCTTCCTCTCCATCGCGCTTACTTTCTACCTGATGGTGGTCGCCAATGTGCTTTTCGGTCAGGCTTACCACACCGCCGTACAAAATCTGTCCTCAATCCAAAGCACATAGATTTCCCTACCGATACGCCCGGAGGAGGTCTTATTGAGATAGAGCAGATGTCAGAGGCAGACTCATAGCCCTGACGATTTCCATGAGAGGCTGACACATCATCGGGATTGATCTGGTCATGGCCGAAATGGTTCATATGGGCTCCCGAAATCTTTGAGGAAAGAGAGGAATATTCAATGTCTGAGCCGATGAAGGCGATCTTGATTGGAGCCGGTCAACGCGGCGCTCTTGACTACGCCCCCTACGCCCTTCGACATCCTCACGAATTACGCTTTGTCGCCGTGGCTGAGCCGATTCGCGAACGCCGTCAATTCTTTGCTCTGCAACACAGGATCACGGAATATGAACAATACGAGACATGGGAAGAACTGCTCACTCGACCAAAACTGGCACAAGCGGCCCTGATCTGCACCCAGGACCAGATGCATACTCAGCCCACGATAACCGCTTTGCGTAAGGGATACAATGTCCTGCTCGAAAAACCCATGGCCACAACAGCAGAGGAGTGTCGCCAACTGGTTTCCGTTGCCGAGCTAACCGGTCGACAATTACACGTTTGTCATGTCTTGCGTTATACGCAACATTTCCAGACCATGCGAGAGATCATCCAATCGGGAATCTTGGGTCAGGTCATTAATATCGACCACCGCGAGAATGTTTCCTGGTGGCATATGGCTCATAGTTACGTGCGAGGCAATTGGGCTACGGAATCGAAAAGCTGTCCCATGATCCTGGCAAAGTGCTGTCATGACTTTGATATTCTGCTCTGGCTTCTGGATCGCAAGTGCGAACGCCTCAGCAGCACAGGAGCCCTGCTGCACTTCCGTGCGGAAAACGCGCCGCCTGGCGCCCCTCAACACTGTCTCGATGGCTGCCCGGTGAGCGGAACATGCCCTTACGATGCTCCCTGGATTTATATCGATTTGATTCCCCTCTGGCGCGCCGTGGCTCAATCCCCAGAGTGGATTGCCCGAACCGCAGCTCGAACGCAACTCAAAGCACCGTGGCTGGTCCGGCGTTTGAGCAAAGTGTTGCCGATCCTGCGTCAAATCAGCGACTATCGAGGTTGGCCTTCCTCAGTAGTCGCCCTTGATCCCACTCCTGAAACTCTTACGGAGGCATTGCGTGACGGTCCCTATGGGCGCTGTGTCTATCACTGTGGTAATGATGTTGTAGACCAACAAGTCGTCAGTATGGAATTTGAGGGAAACCTCTCCGTCACTCTAACGATGCATGGCCATTCCCATCTCGAGAGTCGCACAACCCGTATTGAAGGGACGCGCGCATCTCTCCAGGCTTTTCTTAGCTTGGCTAGTTCATGGATCGAAGTAAGCGAACATCGTAGCGATCGCAAAATTCGATATAACACCACCACCTTTCGTGCATCCGGTCATGGTGGAGGAGATGAGGGGCTGATGCACAGCTTTGTGAATAGCCTGCGTGAGGGAAGTATGAAGGAGGCCCTTAGCACTGCTCAAACAGCTCTTGAAAGCCATTTGATCGCCTTCGCCGCCGAGGACGCGCGCCGAGATCACCGCGCGGTTGAGATGAAGGAGTATCATTAAAGTAATCAAGAACTCAAGAAAAGCTGGAGTGGATAAAAGAATAATGCTGTAAGCCACAAATCTGAATGAGACAGCACCTGTCAAAGGTCGCGCTTTTTGGAAGGTCCAAGTGAAGACACGAGAATCCTTGATTGATGATTATCAGGCAATCTCAACAAGTAGATATGAAAAAACAGTTACTGGCATATACTCTCAAGCCAATGTATAAGAAACCATTATGGATGTGGTAAAAATCTTTTTATTTTTCCTCCTGTCTACAGGTTCGGTTAAATTATCCTGGGGATCCTTACGCAATAGGCACTCCCATGGTTTCTATCGATTCTTTGCCTTCGAGGCCATTCTCGCCACCACGCTAATCAACATTGATCGATGGTTCTTGGATCCATTTTCTTGGTCGCACATCCTGTCCTGGATTCTGTTGCTCAGCTCACTTCCCCTTGCGATCCATGGCTTTTACCTATTGCGAAATTATGGTCAGCCGGAAGGAGCTATTGAACAGACCATCACCCTCGTTCAAAGGGGGGCTTATCGCTACGTCCGCCATCCACTCTATGCTTCCCTCTTACTCTTCCTATGGGGCGTCTTCCTGAAGGCTCCCTCCTTGGTCACAGGTCTCTTATCCTTTGTGGCTTCTCTTTGTCTCCATTTCACAGCGATCGCGGAAGAAAGGACGAATCGAGAGAAATTTGGTCTCGAGTATGAAACCTATAGGCAGAAAACCAAGCGCTATATTCCTTTCCTTTATTAACGTATTCCTTCAGCAAGGATAATCTATCCTAGTGAGCAATCTATCGGAAAATGCATTTAAATGATGCTCAACCAATTCTTAAGTTCTATTCCGAGGAGATTTGGCCTGGTCCATTTCTTGCATCGACTTCAAATCAATGCATCACTTAAAAACAATCATCCACAACTCAAATAGGCTATGTGATGCTACAAGGGTCCTGCACATGAAATTGTCAAAGACCATTTCGATGGCCTTCCTGCTTGTAACGTTCTTATCACCAACGCTCAACGTTCATGGGCAAGTCCTGATCTGGGATCCGGTGGGCGATGGAATCCATTATCATAAGTATGAACTTCCCGGTCCGAATGTAGCCCATGTGGCTCGGCTTGTGCGCGCCAATCCCAATGCCATCATCGAAAGCAGCATCGCACAGGGAAAATTATCTGAGGGGTTAGAAACCGTGCGTGGGATGGCTGAGCGTTACAATCAGGCCATCAATACTTGGGGACAAAGTTGGGGCTCACGCAACAAAGTAGTTGTCGCCATAAATGGTTTTTATTACGACACGAAGACCGGCATCCCTCGCAGTGGACAAGTTCACTCCGGTTGGTATGCGAAACGATTCGATAACCTCATCGGAGAGAGCGGTTTCGCGTGGAAACTTAACCGTAGCGTCTTCATTGGTTGGTGTGTCACCCATTACCCCGAGAGACAATTCATCTATCACCCAGCCACAGAGGCAAAGATCGATATTGATGGCATTAATATCCGCAGACCGACGAATAAACTGATCCTCTATACACCCCAATATGATGTCGCAACTGGCACGGATGATACGGGTATCGAGATTTTGGTGGAGATGACACGCCCGACCCTCATCCTTCCAGCCCCCAGTTATTCAATCGGTTTTATCCGGGAGATTAGAGATCATCAGGGATCGACCGGCATTCCCTTCGACCATGTCGTTCTTTCGGCTCATGGAAGCAAAGCGGAAGCCCTGACAAGTCTCCGGGTAGGGGATGAAATACGTATCTCTCAAGAAATCACTCACTTTGATAAGGACTGTCAAACGCGCTACTCCATGGATTGGACGAAAACCTACGCCAGCATCGGGGGTGCTTACCAGTTCCTTGTTAATGGCAAAATCGTTCATTATGCCGATGAAGGAGCGGTGAATAGGCATCCTCGAACGGCGATCGCCTTCAACGATTCTTATGTATTTTTCATTGTTGTTGACGGACGTGATCCCGAATATAGCATCGGTATGACGATTGACGAGTTGGCGCTTTTTGCCCGAGATACTTTAGGCGCCACATCGGCTGTTGCCGAGGATGGCGGTGGATCCTCTACCATGGTGATTAACGGCATGGTCGTGAATCGCCCCAATGCGGATTTAGAGAACCATCGCGTCTATCTGCCATTCGTCGCTAAAGAAAGCGATTCCACTCAATCAAGTCGCGTTATAGAGGAAAACGCTGGGGGGGTGGGATTGATGGAATCTCCGGCCATCGAACGCACTGTCGCCAATGGGATGATGATGGTCGTCGTCCAACCCATGGAAAAGTCGAATGCCTTCGCTGTGGGCGATCATGTGGTGTCGAACACCGATCTGGAGATCCGACTCGGCCCAGGTACAAATTATGCTGTCTTGGCTACCAGCCCAGTTGGCTTAGAAGGTGTCATCTTGAATCATCGCAATGGCTTAAATGG
>CAYGXU010000001.1:64901-74382 GCA_964353875.1 uncultured Anaerolineaceae bacterium
CTTAATCCGATGGATCGTGGATAACCGACCTAACCTTTCCCCAAAGAGCTTGCAGAGGACAGCCGATTCTACTCAGATTTTCTTTCATTATTCATCCCGACAAGCCTGCAGGGGCATTTGCCAAATAGAGGAAACAATGAAGTCACATAAGGTCATTCTCCGTCACTGTGATACTTATGAGCCCACACGTATCGCCGGGATCATCGGTCAAGGGATGGATGAACTCGAAATCCATCCCTTCGGGCGAACATTGGTGAAACCCAATGTTGTCATCGCCCATCGCCAATACTTCCATCATGCTTTCACACGACCGGAATTCCTCGATGGGCTGCTCACGGCAGTTAAACGGCGGGGTGAGGATATCACAAAATTGTATGTCGGTGAGCGCTGCGGGATCACCCTCCCCACCCGCTATGCCTTCGCCATGGCTGGCTATCCACCGATTTTGCGTAAACATAAGGTGCCTGCGGAATATTTCGACGAAGGACCTCAGATTCGTGTTGATCTAAAGCATCCCGATGCATTACGGGACTTCATCCTGGTGCCAGAAGGCGTTGTGCGCAGCCAATTTCTCATCAACGCGCCCAAGTTTAAGACGCACCCTTGGACAAAAGTGACCTTTGCAATTAAAAACTTCATCGGCATTCAACATGATCCTCAACGTTTGATCGACCATGATCATATGCTCCATACCAAGATCGCCGATCTGCAAGAGGTCGTTTCGCCCGGCTTTATCGCCATCGATGGCATCACTGCCGGTGAGGGGACCATGCTCACCCCCAGACCCTACCCTCTCAATCTCATCGTCATGGGGATCAATCCGGTGGCAGTGGATGTGGTCTGCACTCATATTACCGGTTTGGACCCAAGAGAAGTCGATCACATTCGTATTACTGCCGAACGCGGGTATGGCCCTCTAGCCTTGGATCAGATTGAAATTACAGGTGATGTCAGTCTGGAAAGCGCTCGCGAGCGAACAAAAAATATTCACCTGCCGTTGGAAAGGGTGGAGGAAATCTTCAATGATCGAAGCAACATCACGACCTACGTGGGGCCTCCACCGGATACCTACGATTATTGCTGGGGCGGTTGTCCTGGATCCCTCTATGAAGCGATACAAATCATCCAGGAATTTCAGCCCAACGTCTATCATGAAGTGCGCCCGATGCACGTGGTCATCGGCGACTATCAGGGTGAAATCCATCCTCAGTCGGGCGAACATGTGCTTTTTATGGGAGATTGTACGAGGTGGAAAGGGCAATTGAACGGGGAAACGGTTTCCATCCCCTTTCTCTATCAAGAACGTCAAACGAAGAACCCCTATCAGGCGAAGAGCGGCGATGTGGTCATGAAAATGATTGGCGTCTTAAGAAATCTCCTTCGGCATCGAGGGAAAACCGCTATTCGTGTGCGCGGTTGTCCGGTATCCGTAGCCGAGAATGTGCTCTATGCCGCCTGGTTGGGAAAAGTAGTCAATCCCTACATGCATCCCAGAGTTTTTTTCCGGTTTATCTATTATTGGTCGATATCAAAATTGGCCTCTGCTTGGCGTTCGGCAAAAGGTCTATCACGGCCTAAAAATGATCGAACTACAATTACACAGCAGAGCTCGTAATAGTTTCGCTGCATTCTATCTGATCCATTACCTGTGCTGGCGATCAGAACAAACAGTGCCTTACCTTGAAGGGTTATTCACATCGCAGTACTCGAAAGGACGAGTGATCTCGATGTGAGTTCTCCTCGTTAGAGGCTTGATAATCCGGAGACACTTAATGGACGATCGTTTTCGTCGACTGGCTCAAAAACTGGATGAACTACCAAACGGATTCCCGCCGACTAATGATGGTGTGGAATTGCTCCTGCTGGCGAAGCTCTTTTCTCCGCAAGAAGCCGACCTGGCTTCCGAATTGCGATTGACCCTCGAGACAGCGAAGGAAATCGCACAACGAATTGGCGGCGAAGAAGCGGAACTGCGAGCGATGCTAAAAGACATGGCCAGGCGAGGTTTAATCAAAGCGGAGAAAACAAAAGGTGGGCTAGGATTTGGGATTATCCCCTTTGTTGTTGGAATCTACGAGAATCAAATGGCCAATATCGATCGCGAATTCGCACAATTGTTTGAAGCGTATTATCAGCAAATTTTTAAACAAGTATTCGCTCTCCAACCGGCCGTCCATCGAGTGATCCCCGTCGGTGCTGCGATTCGTATGGATATCCAAGTACACCCTTACGAGAGCGCGGCAGACATCATTGCCCAGGCTAAAGCATGGGGAGTTTTGGACTGCATCTGCCGGAAACAGAAATCTTTAATCGGTGAGCCTTGTGAGCATCCCATTGATATCTGTATGGCCTTGGGTCAGGTTCCAAACGCATTCGATGGCAATCCGTCGATCCAAAGTCTGACTGAGGATGAGGCCATGGCCACATTGCGACGGGCGGCAGAGGCGGGTCTCGTCCACACGGTGAGCAACAGGCAGGAGGGGATAAGCTACATATGCAATTGCTGTACCTGTTCCTGTGGTGTTCTACGCGGTTTGGCCGAGATGGGCGTAGCCAATGTCGTCGCACGTTCTACCTTTGTCAGCCAAGTGGATGAGACTCTCTGTGTGGGTTGCGCACTCTGCCTGGATGCATGTCAATTCAAAGCCCTTTCGCTGGGAGAGGTGATTCAAATCCAAAAAGAACGCTGTGTCGGTTGCGGACTATGCGCCCTGGCCTGCCCAGAGGGAGCACTGGTCTTGGTGTCTCGCCCCAGTGACGATATCACTGCACCCCCGCTTTCCGAAAAAGAATGGATGAAAGAACGAGCCGCCATCCGAGGGATACCGATAGAAAAGGTGCTCTAGAGTCCATTAGCGAGTATGTCGGACCTCACAGGTCCTGTAGACCTGTGAGGTCTCTTATCGCAAGGCGTGGAACTCAGCTTCTTTATCAGGAATTCGTTGGCATTTCAGGATATGGCAGGAGTAAAATCCGCCATAGGGTTATCTCCTCCACTCTTTGGTCTATAATTCTATTATCTCTACAACAGCCGAGGCATTCATGATGGAGAAAATTGTTGAATGTGTCCCCAACTTCTCGGAAGGGCGGCGGGAAGAGGTGATTTCCAGCATTCGAGACTCGATTCGAAGCGTTAGCGGTGTTTTCCTTCTTGATCAGCATACCGATGTCGATCACAACCGAACCGTCCTTACCTTCGCCGGCGAAACCCAAGCGGTATTAGAAGCAGCTTTCGCGGCGATCAAAACTGCTGCAGAGCAGATCGACATGGATCAGCATGTGGGTGAACATCCGCGGCTGGGAGCGACCGATGTCGTCCCTTTCGTGCCGCTACATGGGACAACGCTTGAGGAATGTGTCAATTTGGCACGTGAGCTGGGGCGCCGCGTAGGGGTGGAGTTAGACATTCCAGTTTACCTGTATGAGGCAGCTGCCACTCGGCCAGATCGAGTCAACCTGGAGGATGTCCGTCGAGGGGAATACGAGGCTTTGAAATCAGCGATCAAGCGCGATCCTGAGCGATTTCCGGATTTTGGTCCAAAGAAACTGGGTAAACCGGGCGCAACGATCATAGGCGCGCGTCATCCCCTGATCGCTTTCAATGTTTACCTTTCCAGCGATGATGTTTCTATCGCCAAGAAGATCGCGCAAGCCATCCGCCATTCTTCTGGCGGGCTGCGTTACCTAAAAGCGCTGGGGTTGTTTGTGAATGGACGAGCGCAGGTTTCAATGAATTTGACAAACTATAAACAAACGCCCTTAGCGCGTGTGGTTGAACTCATCCGCCGTGAGGCCGCCCGCTATGGGACTTGCATCCATCATTCCGAACTGGTGGGGCTGATTCCCGAGCAGGCATTGATCGAAGCTGCCTGTTGGTATCTCCAGTTGGATCAGTTCGAAAGTGATCAGATCCTGGAAACCCGCCTCCATGCGGCATTATCGGGGCGGGATGCGCAAATGTTGGAACCCTTGGAATGAGAGTCATAAATTTTTGGGCAAGTCGAAATACAAAGACGGACAGAAAAACAAGCAGCGAGAGTCTCGGATCACATTTTTGGCGCTCGATGTCGCGTAAGACTACCAACCGCTGGCGGCGAAGATCTCCTCCAGCAAATCTTGGCGTTCCTCGGCCGTCATCGGGCGCGGCTGGGCGAAATCTTCCAGAAGGGCTGTAAGCAACTCTGTGCTGATATGACGACCGTCATAGAAGATGTGGCGATCGATGAATTCCTGGCGGGTCCCTAAGGACCACATTTGATCAAAAAACAAGTTCCCCAATCCATAATGGATGAACCCATCATCAAAAAATTCAAAACTCTGAGGACGGTGCGCCTGGCTCCCACTGACAATGACCGCTCCCGCATCGATCATGGCTTGAAAGTCCTTGATTTGACCTGAGGAAGGATAGGGATCGTAGAATTCCATCCATTGAAAAGTGAAAATAGGCAAATAGCCCTCTGCTCGTAATCTTTTCACTTCCTCGTATAGTCGCTCCCTCTCACAAGGTGCAGCTCCGGGTGCATCCTCCTTTGCCCAGGCAAAAGCCGGTCCGACACTGTTGCACCCCAGAAAAGCCAGGCGATTCCCATGGTGTTCGATGAGAAGCGGCTGCAGAGCCTGCTCAAGATTTTCTCCACCCCCGTAATATTGCCAGCCTTTTTCACGATAGAGAGCCAAGGATTGTAACAAACCCTCCGCCCCGAAGTCATTGAGATGATTTCCAGTCAACTCAAGGATGTCCACGCCGATCGCTTCCAGCAATTGGGCATTAGTCGGATCACTGCAAAACGATTTCTCATCCCTATTAGGCGTGGGAGACGGGCACTCATCCCAAAAAGATACTTCGTTACTAATGTGTGTGATATCCGCCTCGGACAACCAGTCGCCAATTTTTTCCGCCGGATAGAGTAGATCCTTGGTGGCCATCTTCCAGGCTGTAACGCGTGTCAGCGCTGTCACACCTGTCATAACAAGAACTGTTAACCGCTCGGGATCGCGATTACTGGCTGGCCACGTAATTTCGCTCGCTAAGATTTCAATCGCCGATGGCTCTCCACTAAGACCAAATGGGACAGTCAGTGCATAGCGAAGAGGATCGAAATCCAGACGCAACGGCGACATGCCGTTAACTTCGAGCACCTTCCAACGCGGCTCGAGGGCTTCAAAGGGGACGATCGCCAGGGATGGTCGTTTCAACCAGGCTTGTTCAAGGAGTTCATCCTCTTCCACAATGGTCATTTCAGTGGGCGGCCAATCACCCAGGAGCGCCGTGAGCGCCGAGTTAGTGCCGGATGACATGCACAAAGCCTGAAATTCTCCTGCCTGCCCAGCCGGATTCTCCCTCAGCTCTTCAACCGATATCCCATCCAGGAGGGTGGGGAAAGGCGCTACCAAAGCATAGACCCACTGCGTAAGAGGGACTTGTGCCTTTGGTTCTACTTTCACATCAGCCAGGCTGGCATCGTCAACGATCTCTATCTCTCGTCCCCCCACATGTCGTATGCTTTTCAATGGATTTTGGAGAGGATCAGGAAGGGCAGGGCTTATCCATATCCGAATGCTTGCCGGAGTTGAGGTTGCCGGAATAGGTTTAAAAGGTGTCTGGGTTGCAGTGGCCGGGATGATGGGGATTGGGGTTGCATTGGTGGGCATGGCGGTCATTTCAGCCTTGAAACTGCATCCTGCCATGAGGCCAATGATGAAAACCAGGAGTTTCCTACGAATGCCCACGAATACGCCCTCCAGCAGGTGTTGCATTGCGGACACCATTATCATTCATCTGCCGGTTAAGATGCAATCCCAATTGGTTACCTTCAATTGATAGGAGGGCTGTTATCTGCTTTTGGTACGCTCTATACTCAAATAATGGTTTTTTTAGGCCGATTAATATGATTCCTTTCGTATTACAGTCCAATTTCAAGCGTCGCATGATTTGCCCGGTCTTACCTCCCTTTCATCCCCCCTTTTGCGCTATTCAGGCCCCTCCCGAAATGGCTTTTGGTGGCGCAAATGGGGGGACAGAGGGGGGTTATGGGCGAATCGGAATGAAAGAAGATATGGCTGAGTAGATACTAATATTGAATAATACCCGAACAACCGCCAACCATTGGGAGTCATCCTGGGTTCCATATCTGGAGAAAGTCGTCAACGCATCAACAATGGGTTGCGAACGAACGTTCGTACTGATGCGGATATTAAATAGATCACCCTCCAAGCATCCATTGCCATTTCGGAAAAGTTATGAAGAAGAATGACAACATTGGATGAAATCGAGAGCAGAGAAAGAGAATGCTATAGGTGCTCTAGTGGTTTGAGCGCGGACAAATCATAGCCCGGCTTTCTACCGCAACCAAAGATTTGCGCCAATCATGCAAATGCTCTCCGGTAATACAATAAGAAAGGATGCTCATTTCTGACGCGAGTCGAGCCACATCACAAACGCGGGTATTGCATAGCTCTGACATCAGCATAGATGAGCCAATGTGCAATTTATTCCTGCGATCGAAACACCGCGTCTAACACAAGGGCGCTTGACAATCCATAAACGTCCTGCTACTATTTGCGTACGAACGTTCGTTCATATCCAAGGAAGGGAAATCACCATGGACCAAGGAGATCAGACTCGTTCCCATATCCTTGCCTCAGCCCACCAACTCTTCATCGAGCAGGGATACCATGGCACCTCCATGCGCCAAATCGCCGCCAATGCCGAGATCGCCCTGGGCGGGATCTACAACCATTTCCCCAGTAAAGAAACCATTTTTAAGAATATTTTCTTTGAACGTCATCCTTATCACGACGTACTCCCTTTACTGTCCCAGGCTCAAGGCGAGACACCCGAGGCATTTGTCCGAAATAGCGCACAGCTCATGCTTAAAGCCCTTCAAGCACGCCCTGATTTCCTCAATCTGCTCTTTATAGAACATGTTGAATTCAAGGGAGTCCATTCGGAAGAGTTGTTATCCAAGATCCTTCCTCAGGGCAAAAGATTAATTGATGATTTCGTCAAAGACCAGTCTGCCGTTCGCCCTATCCCTTCAGCAGTGCTCCTATGGTCTTTCTTGAGTCTATTTATCAGCTACTACCTCGGCCAAATTATCCTTGACCGAGCACGGCTGATTGAATTCGATGGATCGGCCTTTGAATTCTTCGTAGATATCTACCTGCATGGCATCCTGACTGGAGAATAGGTATGCTATTCTGGAACTCTCGCTTAATCTCCCTCATACGGAAAGAATTCATTCAGATTATGCGTGACCCGCGCACACTCTTCTTTGTTGTAGGGATCCCGATCACGCAACTCCTGCTTATGGGATACGCCGCTACAAACGAAGTGCGAGAAATGCCCCTGGCTGTCATCGATCAAGATCGCAGTCCAGCTGCCCGTCGCTTGCTGGATGCCTACCGCGCCGCAGATTATTTCACCATCGCCTACGATATTGATTCCGTCCAGCAACTCCAGGAGCTTATCGACGCCGGCAAGGCGCGTGCCGGACTGATCATCCCTCCTGATTACGGCACAAAAGTGGAGGGCAACGGATCAGCCCAAGTCGCCTTTGTGCTCGATGGCAGTGACCCCACAGTCGCCTCTACTGTGCTGTCCGCAGCTCAACTCATCGCTCAAGGACATGCCACCGAGATTCTCACCAGTCGGTTGTCTCGCTTCAGCCAGCAGGAGGTCATCACCACCCCACTCGAGGTGCGCACGAATGTCTGGTACAACCCCGATCTAGAGAGCGCCTACTTCATGGTGCCAGGTGTGATCGCCCAGATTCTCTACGGATTAACCTCTTTCCTCACAGCCACCGCCGTGGTGCGCGAACGCGAACGAGGCACCATCGAACAGTTGATCGTCACTCCCATCCGCCCATGGGAACTCATGGCTGGGAAAATCATCCCTTATGTTGTGCTCGCCTTTATCAATACCCTCGAAGTCCTAGCTCTCGGCGCCTGGCTTTTCGATGTCCCCATTCGAGGGAACCTGGGGATGATCCTGCTTCTCTCAGGTTTGTTCCTATTCTCAGGATTGGGAATTGGATTGCTGGCCTCCACCATTGCCAACACGCAACAAGAAGCGATGCTGATGGTTTTCACGACACTCTTGCCAAGCATTTTCCTCTCTGGCTTCTTCTTCCAATTGGATGCGATGCCCAAAATCCTACAATGGATCTCTTACGTCATCCCGATGCGTTATTATCTTGTTATTATCCGCTCTTTGCTCATAAAAGGTACAGGTGCAAGCAATCTTCAGAACGAAATCATTGCATTAGTAATTTTCGCTTTTGCCATTATGACGCTTGCAACCCTGCGTTTCCGAAAGCGGCTGGATTAATCTCCTAAGAAAACGGAGGTGGATATGCGATCCCGTTCTCTTCGTCAATATATACTTCCCGCCCTCCTCCTGATTGCGATCTCAGCAGCCATTGTCTATCTGCTTATGCGCTCCACAGAGGAAGATGGCGCTTTACATGCTTCAGGGACGGTGGAAGCTGTTCAAGTACGGATTGCGTCAGAATTGTCTGGCCGCGTGGTGGAGGTGCATGTCCAGGAAGGTGAGATGGTTCAATCAGGCCAGGCGCTCCTTAGATTGGATGATGAGCTCTATCAGGCTCAGAGAAAGCGAGCCCTGGCTGGATTGGAATCGGCGATTGCTGCGCGCGCATCAGCCGAAGCTGCACTTGAGGCAGCCAATGCTGCGGTCAATTTCGCTCGATTGAATGCGGAAGGAGCCGGTATCCAACATGAACTTACGCTCAATACATCCCTTAGAGAAGCCCGCCCCGGGCGTATCCTTGCCTGGCAAGAAGATACCCCCAAGGATTTCCTCCTCCCAATTTGGTATTTCCAGAAAGATGAGAAGCTCGTCGCCGCTGAACTTGAATCAGACTCAACCAGGGAGGCATATGAAATTGAGAAGAGCACCCTCGAATCCATCTTGGACCAAGTCACCCAAGGGGACATTACCAAAGCAGAGGAACGTCTGCTCGATGCTCAGGTTGCCTTTCTCGTAGCTGATGAGCTTCTTGAACGCGCAAAAGATCAGCAGGATAAGGAACTGGAAGATTTTGCCCAATCCACCTTCGATTCAGCTAAAGATGAATTAGAAGCTGCACAATCCGCCTACCAGGAATTGCTATCCGAGCAATCTGAGGAGGAGCTTATGGAAGCCAGAGCGCGCCTGGCGGTTGCGCGAGAGCGTTTTGATATCGCTATCGATCAGCTCAATCAACTTCGCACTGGGGAAGATTCATTTAAAGTAGCTGCCTCGGAGAATGCTGCAAGACAAGCTGAGGCAGCAGTCGTTCAAGCAGAAGCGCAATTGGCGCAAGCTGAAACCAATCTGCAACAATCTGAAAAAGCAATTGCGCTGGCGGAAGCCGAGCTGAACCTGCTCGACATCCAAATCAGCAAGCTGGTCGTATATGCACCGGTATCCGGTCCTGTTCGAGTGCGCAATGTTGAACCTGGGGAGGTCCTTCAG
>CAYGXU010000001.1:74482-83818 GCA_964353875.1 uncultured Anaerolineaceae bacterium
TTCGGTTCGTGACACCGCCTCTGCTAATGGAAGAGGGCTATCGAATAAGGTTGGGATATTATCCAACCTGATCATCACCCAGGCACTGGTTAATTTCGGATCATGGGTACTTTCCTATCAAGGACGATACAAGAAGCTTGGCTGCAGGTGAACTGGGATCAAATGGCTTGAAAAACGAATCCATAAAACCACTGATCGATGTTCGAGATCTAAGCAAATCCTTCGGCCGCCTGGAAGCTGTGCATCATTTATCCTTGCAGGTGACACCTGGGGAGATTTATGGTCTCGTCGGACCGGATGGCGCCGGAAAGACCACTACTGTTCGGTTGCTGTGTGGAGCTTTGCAGCCAACTGCCGGCGAGGTCTTCGTCGGTGGCTATTCCATGACCAAACAGCCAGAACAAGCTCGCGCGCAGCTCGGATACCTGCCACAACGCTTCTCACAGTACGAGGAGTTAACCGTATTGGAAAACTTGCGATTTCTGGCCGAGGTGCGCGGGCTTGGCCATGAAAGGTGGTTACCACGCAGCCAGGAGATCTTACACTTTGTGGGTCTATCTGAGTTCTCCGACCGCCGGGCTGGGCGTCTTTCAGGAGGCATGAAACAGAAACTCGGATTGGCGGCTGCACTGGTACACGAACCGAGGATCTTGCTGCTTGACGAGCCCACCACCGGTGTGGATCCCGTCACTCGTCAAGATTTCTGGCAACTTATTATCCGCCTATCAGCGCAGGAGGGTGTCGCTGTGCTGGTTACCACACCCTACATGGATGAAGCCACACGCTGTACACGTCTGGGTTTCATTCGCCAAGGCCGCCTACAGATCGAAGGGACACCGATGCAAATACGTGCTCGCCTTGATGGCCGAGTCGTGCTCCTGCAAGGTTCCCCACTCCCTCTACTGCGCGATTATGCCAAAGAACATGAAGATGTCGAGGATGCCCTCCTCTTTGGGAACCGCATCCATTTAAGAATCCGTCGAGAAGCGACACACAAAGTCATATCACGTCTAGAGCGGTATCTTGCTAAATCTGGAGGCACCGTGACCCAATTGCGCCTCATTTCCCCTCAATTGGAGGATGTGTTTATCGCCCTCTTGGCGCCAGAAAATGAGAAGACATCCTCGATGTCATCGGGATGATTGGAGGATGGTGGATTGAGTGTTGTCATTCAAACCGAGGGATTGTCCAAGCGCTTTGGAAATTTCACTGCGGTCGATCGAGTTTCCTTTACAGTAGAAGCGGGTGAAGTTGTTGGCTATTTAGGCCCTAACGGTTCGGGAAAAACGACCACGATCCGAATGCTCATTGGCCTTTTGCTCCCTTCCGCAGGCAAAGCCAATGTACTTGGATTCGATGTATTGCGCCAATCGGATCATATCCGCCAGCGTGTGGGTTATATGTCGCAAAAATTTGCCCTCTATCGGGATCTTACCGTGGAAGAAAATCTGGCATTCTACGCTGGCATATACGGTGTGCATGATCGCAAACGCCTGAAGGAAGTGATGAAATTGACGGACTTGACCTCCTTTGCGCGTTTCTTGGCAGGTAAATTATCCACCGGATGGCGGCAGCGTCTTGCCTTGGCAACCGCGATCGTTCACGAGCCACAACTGCTCTTCCTCGATGAGCCCACCAGCGGTGTTGACCCGTCTGCACGTCGTGACTTTTGGGATCTCATATACACCTTGGTCGAACGGGGAGTCACAGCCTTCGTCACTACCCATTACATGGACGAGGCTGAATATTGCACCAAGGTGGGCATCATGCGCGCTGGAAGATTGCTGGCGATGGACACGCCACCCGCCTTAGCAAAAACCTTCTTGCCTGGCCCGGTGTATGAGATTTTCGCAGACCCTCCCCTGCCCGCCTTGGAAGCCTTACAGGTTTTCCCTGGCGTTTTTCGCGCGCGCTTCATGGGAGATCATCTCAGCGCAGTTGTCCTCCCCCATGTGAAAGAACATCAACTTCGTGCCGCACTCCGCAAAGCAGGGAATAGATATGTCCACATTGAAGCGATCGAACCAACCCTGGAGGACGTATTCCTGACCCTGGCAGAAGAGGGACAAAGCAATTCTGACTCCAACGAATAATGGAACCGTCACCATTTCTGTGTAGAATCCCATGCTGACTTGCCAGCAGTATGACGGATGAGACTTATCAATCTTTCAACTATTTCCGCGAGCCGTCTCCCATACATGGATGGAAGGGCTGTCGTAAAAGGTCAGTTCCTTCTCATTCGGACTAAACTATTAGAATCAATCTGGAAAGTTGGTTTGGTTTGGTGTTTCCCCGCCCGGAAATAAAAACTGGTGTACAGGTCGCCTGCCACCAGTTCATTCGGGAACCGCTGAGATTATCCGTGTTTGCGGCTTTCGCCGAGCCCTGCCACTTGCCGTAAGGTCCCCAAAAGCAGCATGCCGAGTCGTAAGCCTTCGCCAGCCCCTAGTTTCAAATGCTTCCCCTCTCGTTCGGCGCGTTGAGCCAGCAAGTAAGCTGTCCCCACACCCAGGAGCGCGCCCACTACACCCCCAATGAGCATGATTCTGGTTTTCCAATGAGTCTCCTCTTCCATCATAGCTCTCCCTCTCTATCTATATTCAAATCCCTGAGGCAATCGCGAATGCTGTTCTCAAACCTCAAGGCCTCCAATTGCCGGATCAATCCTTCGAAAGAATCGAAGTGAACAGGTAAATCACCCTTTCTATCGCTGTTATGCTTGCTTTTAGCATCATGATCGGTTTAGGAAGGAGCTCCCCAGCCCGTCTTGTGCCGGTGGAGATTTTAACCATGAAATCCTGAACTTTTCCTGCTGGCTCCGGAATCAACCCATAGGCTCGGGTTACTCCATACACAAAAACCGCCAGGAGGCCAAATAAGAGAATGCCAAGAATAAAAACCGGGATGGCGACGAGGACCAAAGCGACGTCAGCCCATATGCTGGCCGTCCCGACGTCCGTCAACCAGAAACTTAGGCCCATGCCGATAACAACAAGGGATCCAATGATCAATGGTAGATAAATCTGCAGCCAGAGATGTCGTCTGAGGATTCTGGTTGAAGGACGGATCGTTCGTTTGGAGGGTTGTCTGTGTTTTGTTTCCATCATCCCCTATTCTAACATGCCCTTCAAGTGGGGTAAAACGATAATCAGCACGACTTTCATGACCCTAAGGAATGCGATACAATCTCGACGGTTAGGAGGTGTTTCATGGCGAAAGCCTCTCTACTTGGTCATGTGGCGGTTGTCAAAACCAGTCCGGAAACCATCCTGGATGACACCCATAAAGTGATGAAACTGGCGAATGTCGAAAAAGCACTTCCGAAAGGGACGACCACCGGACTGAAAATTAATATCTCCTGGCAAACCTGGTATCCGGCTTGCTCCACTGCACCCTGGCAATTGGAAGGAGCTATTCAGGCATTGCGTGCGATGGGATATGAGGATCTGGTCGGCATCCACAACGACACCGTCGTTGTCGATACCAGCGTGGGAGAGATCAACAATAAGCATCGCTTCGTCACCGATCAATATCATGTCCCTTGCATTTATTTATACGATGAAGATTTCGAATGGTTCGAGTATAAGCCCAGCCGCCCTCTGCTGGTCCTGGATAAAGTTTATAAAGAAGGCGTATTCATCCCCAAAGCGCTCGTGGGGTTGAACATGGTCCACCTGCCTACGGTAAAAACCCATGTCTTCACCACCATTACTGGCGCCATGAAAAATGCCTTTGGCGGATTGCTCCATCGCAACCGGCATTGGACCCATAGCGTCATCCATGACACCTTGGTCGATCTACTGATGATTCAGCAAGAGATCCATCCTGGCATCTTCGCCTTGATGGATGGAACTTTTGCTGGCGATGGCGCCGGCCCGCGTGCGATGTATTGGCACCAAAAAGACATCCTCCTGGCTTCGGCAGATCAGGTCGCCATCGATGCAGTTTCAGCAAAGCTGCAGGGTTTCGATCCAATGTCCCTTCGCTTCATTCGAAGGGCGCATGAAATGGGGCTGGGCATAGGCGATCCGAATCAAATAAAGATCGTTGGCTATGATATTGAGCAAGAGCCATCCTGGGGTTTCCGTCAGGAGGACACCTTCGCCAGCCGTGGTCAAAAACTGATCTATCACGGATTCTTAAAACCACTAGAACACCTGCTTTTACGCACTCCAATCGTACCCTGGTCCTACTATGCCAGCAACTTCTACCACAATGTTTACTGGTACCCTTTTGTAGGTCGCAAGAGAGTGGAGGCTGCACTGCAAACTCCCTGGGGGCAATTGTTCAAGAGCTACGGGGATGGCCAGGTGGTCATGCCAGGGATGGAGCCAAAAACCGTCATCCAGACCGTTGCTGGATTCACCCTACTGATTGCAATTGTCATCGGCGGGATAGGATTCCTACGCCGACGTAAATGAAGAAGCTACGTCGCCGAATTTTTTGGGGGTTGCTCTTCGGATTCCTGGTTTTCCTGGCGCTGTTACTTTTGGGAGATATCCGCCAGGTGGGATCGCAGCTGGCATCCTTCCGATGGATCTTGGTCCCTCTGATCCTGATGGGGACGCTTTTCAACTACCTCCTACGTTTTATCAAATGGCATTACTACTTAGGGCAGATTGGCGTCCGGGAACTCTCCTTGTGGGAAAGCGCCCGCCTTTTTATCGCCGGTTTCCCACTGGCTGTCACCCCGGGAAAAGTGGGGGAAGCGCTCAAGGGGGTATGGTTGCATCAGGTTTCCCAGACACCCATCGCGCGCGGCATTCCGGTTGTCGTAGCAGAGCGCATCAGCGATGGGTTCGCCGTGCTGATCTTGTCGACTTTGGGCGTGATCGCCTATCCCCAATATTGGTTCGCTTTTGCCACCGTTTTCGGTTTATTGCTTCTCTTCATTTCCCTTACACAAATACGTCCACTTGCCCTTGGCTTTCTTCGCCTCTTGGAGCGCATCCCCCTCCTGCAGCGCTTCGCTCAACCTCTCCACCAATTTTATGAGGGCGCATACCTTCTCTTTCGCCCTCGCTCCACCCTCACCGCAATAACACTAGGCACCTTCGCCTGGCTAGGAGAGGGCACAGCCATGTATCTTGTCCTTATCGGATTGGATGTCCCGCAAACGTGGGAAACCTTCTCCATGGCTGTCTTCATCCTCTCCTTCTCTACGGTCATTGGAGCTGTCTCTGCTCTCCCTGGAGGCCTGGGTGCGGCTGAAGCCAGCATCGCTGGTATGTTGACTCTGCTGATGGGCCTGCCGACGGATGTCTCGGCTGCGGCAACCCTTCTCATACGCTTTGCTACCCTGTGGTTTGGTGTAGGGGTGGGCCTTGTTGCTTGGACCTTCTCGAGCGATCTCCTCATGCTTGACCCCCCTCCTCCGGCTTCAAAAACAGAAGGGACAGTACGATCGCCCTTGAATGATAGTGGTCATGATCGGGTAGAATGATTACAATCCCTATTGACGTTAGGCAAGATTCGCCGAGTTTGGAGGATATCGCGCACCGTGATTGTTGAGCTCCATTGCCATACACACCATTCAAAAGACAGCCTCATGCACCCGCGCCGATTACTCACAATCTGCCAAGAGCGCGGGATCGACCGTGTGGCGATCACCGACCATAACACCATCCATGGCGCTCTGGAAGCTGCCGCGATCGAGCCGCAACGTACGATTATAGGCGAGGAGATTATGACCTCGGAAGGGGAACTATTGGCGTACTTCGTCAAGGAACGCGTCCCACCCAGACTTTCTCCAGAAGAGACGATCTCCCTCCTGCGCGCTCAGGGCGCCGTTATTAGCATCGCTCATCCTTTTGATTCGCTTCGAACAGGAGCATGGGACTTGCCGCAATTAATGGAAATTCTGCCCCTGGTCGATGCAATTGAGACTTTCAATGCAAGAAACTGGTCTCGTCGCGCAAATCGAAGAGCGGCGCTTTTCGCTTTGGAAGCCGGGTTGCTGGCCACGGCTGGCTCAGACGCACATACCTATATGGAGGTAGGTCGCGCCAGGATGCGCCTTCCTGGTTTTAACAGCGTGGAAAGTTTCCGACTTGCTCTGGCCAATGCGGAACTCCTGGCCCGTCCATCCCTACCATTCGTGCACTTATTCTCAAGATATGCGAGTTTCCGCAAATTCCTGGGGTGGAAAAGCGTAGAGCAGTCCCTTTCGAAGTATAAGGGGAAGCCTTTCTGATCGATACTTCTAACCTGCACTTACACCGCCTGATGCAATGCTTCCTTTGTAGTCTCGATAAAAAAAAGTGGGTTGAAATTGTTGCGCAATGACGGGCTAATAAACACAGTAGAATAAGAAAAGAAAAGCCTACACTCATCCCTGACTGAGGACACAGCCAATATGACCGAGACGATCCTGGTCACTGCAGCTTACATTGCTGCACAAATATTATCGGATATCACCAGCTTGAAGATCGTATCGTTCTTCGGCCTTTCGATGGATGCAGGAACTCTCATCTACCCCTTCACTTTCACCCTGCGAGATCTAGCTCATAAGGTTGTTGGGCGTCGGGGAGCGCGCATGCTTATCCTCAGCGCGGCGGTCATCAACTTGCTGATGGCTGGCTTGTTCTGGCTGATAAGCCAATTCCCCTATGATCCCTCCGTCGGTCCTCAGCCCGAATGGGATAGCGTACTCTCTCCGGTGTGGCGCATTGTCCTCGCCTCCATTCTTGCGGAGGTCTTCGCCGAACTAACGGATACCGAGATCTACCACCTGTGGGTCACCCGTGTAACACAACGCTTCCAATGGCTGCGCGTCCTAACCAGCAACGCCGTTAGTGTGCCCCTGGACAGTCTGATTTTCGTATGGACTGCATTCGGCGGCGTCTATGAAAATAGCACCGTATGGGAGATCGTTATGGCCAACATATTGTTGAAAGGGATCGTGACCCTGATCAGCTTGCCCTCGATTTATTTGGTCCGTGACCGGCAGTGAGGGAGCGAAACAGAGAACGCCTCATAAAGCGACCCCCAGCTTATACAACCCCCTTTGATATTGCAGGCAACTTTGGGATTTGGTCGGAAGTAATCTTTGAATTAATCCTCTTCGTCCCTGCTCCTGAGATGCGGGAAGAGGATCACCTCGCGGATGGTGGATTGATTCGTGAGAAGCATGGTTAAGCGGTCAATCCCCATCCCAAATCCGCCGCAGGGAGGCATTCCATAGCGCATGGCGCGCAGGTAATCCTCATCCATCGGATGGCGTTCTTCATCATCGGCCTCATAATCACGCCCCATTTCCAGAAACCGTTGCTCCTGATCAAAAGGATCGTTCAGTTCAGTGAAGGCATTGCAGATCTCCATCCCCCCGATGAATCCTTCGAAACGCTCGACTGTCCGAGGATCTTCAGGCATGCTCTTCGCCAGAGGGGAGATATCGCGAGGATAGTTGTAGATGATCGTCGGTTGAATGCATGCCGGCTCGAGATACTTCGTCAACAAAGCTTCGATCAGCTTCCCACGCGTCGAACGTGGCGAGGGCTCATGACCACGTTCGATCATCACGGTGCGCAAGGAATCCGTGGTCGGGTGCTCCTGAATATCAATCCCGACTCCTTCAAGAATAGCAGATCTCAGGTCCACCCGTTTCCAAGGGGGGGTAAGATCAATACAGATCCCCTGGTAAGTTATCCTGTTCGAACCTAATGCCTTCTCTGCCGCAAAGGAAATCATCTGCTCTGTAAGCGCCATCACATCCTGGTAGTCCGCGTATGCGACATAGAATTCTAATTGCGTAAACTCAGGGTTGTGCTTGAAGGAGACACCTTCATTGCGGAAGTCTCGCCCGATCTCATAAACGCGCTCAAATCCTCCTACAAGGAGCCGTTTCAAGTAAAGCTCAAAGGAAATACGCAAATAGAGATCCTGATGCAATTGGTGATGATGAGTCACAAATGGTCTGGCGGCAGCGCCACCATAAACCGGTTGGAGAATAGGCGTCTCGACTTCGATAAAGCCGCGCTGATCGAGGAACTCCTGTAGCGCACGAACAATGCGCGAACGTACCCAGAAGATCTCCCGTACATCAGGGTTTACCGCCAGATCGGCATATCGCTGGCGGTAACGCACTTCGGGGTTGGAAAAGGCAGCATGCACGATCCGTTCTCCGTCGACGATCTCCTCTTTTACTCCAGGTAGGGGGGAGATGGCTTTTGAGAGCATATGAAAATTATGAACATGCAAGCTCACCTCGCCCGTGCGTGTGCGGAACATCACACCATTCGCCTGCATGAAGTCGCCCAGGTCAAAGGCGTCTTTGAACAATCCCAACTTTTCCACACCCACATCGTCAGCGCGCAGGAAGAGTTGTAGTTTTCCAGTATCATCTTCGATATGACAAAAGACCACCTTGCCCATAACCCTAATGGAACGTATCCGTCCCACGACAATCGCTTCGACGATCTCGCCCTGCTGACTACGTTCATAGGCATCGATTGCTTCTCGGTTGAAATGCGTCCGCTGAGCGCGGCGGGGATAGGGTTCCATCCCTGCTTCTTGTAAGCGGAGCATTTTCTCATAACGGACCTGCTCAAGTTCGTTCATCTCTGCCATGGCGAATTTATCCTTAATAGGAGTTATTTTAACATCCTATCCTTTTTATTGGGCATCTTCCTGCGTGAAATCCTCATCGGAGTACTGCCACATATCGCGAAAACGCCCCACGCGATAGTCCTCGCGCGGGGCGCACGATGCATCGCCGAGATCACTCGATCTTCATAATTTTAAAAGTTAACGTGCCTGCTGGCGCCTGCACCTGTACCTCGTCACCAACTTTGTGATTGAGCAATGCTATTCCCATGGGGGATACATTTGAAATGCGTCCTTCTTTGGGATTCGCTTCTGCTGCACCCACGATCGTGAAGGTTTCCGACTTCTTTCCCCCTCTCTCGCGGATCACAACCGTGCTTCCAATGGAGACAACATCTTTGACATCCCCCCTTTTAATGATTTGCGCTTGCGCCAAGATTCGTTCTAATTCAAGGATGCGCCCCTCAACAAAAGCCTGCTCGTTCTTGGCGGCTTCGTATTCGGCGCTTTCAATCAGCTCGCCATCCTCCATGGCTTCATGTAACCGTTTTGCTACTTCCTGACGACGGACAGTTCTCAGGAATTCTAATTCATCCTCGATTTTCTTCAGACCTTCAGCCGTTACATAGACTGCTTGCTGTGCCATGTCCACCCCTACCCCAGAGATGTGAAATCTAGCCGGAGCTAGAGAATAAAAGAACTGAGAGAATGCTCTCAGCCCGATGATTTTGTTATTCCTTTCGCATCATAGCACATCTTTTTGATCATGTCCAGATAATTCATCGTAAACAT
>CAYGXU010000001.1:83918-90700 GCA_964353875.1 uncultured Anaerolineaceae bacterium
AGCAGGGTCTTCCAACAATCGACTTCATAAGCGCCGGCATCAATGCAAAACTATGATGGATTGCTCCTGACGGGATCAGCCTCTGATTTGCTTCAGATGGAATGGCTGGACCATTCCGGATAGTATTACCTCTTCGTTCGTTCTATCGGAAATAAAAAGGGGATGCCGCCCCAACGGTCATGGGCAGAGATTAACTCTTCGATAATCTGATCTTCTTCCGTCCAAAAAGTTGATAGCTGAGATTGATAATCCTTTATGGCTTCCACCCAACTCGCCATCTCCATTGAGCTCAAGCGGATGAGTTCCTCCCTCCCCTCAGGCAATGGAAGGCTCTCAGGAATTTGCTTTCCACGGATCGCATAGGGGAGCTCACGATAGTAAACCTTCTCCCGCTCCAAATTGGCGACCGCCAGACGTGTCAGACAATGATCGACATGACCCCCATATCCCATGGGGATATAAAGTCGCGCTTGTTTCGGACATGCTTGTTCCAATTGATATTCCAGATCACCGATAAGTTCTTCATCCAATGGATGCAGGGGACTAAAGATGGCTTCGTCCGAATCATACAAGGGTTTGTTATCTGCATCTATACGGTAGATAGCGTCAGGAATCGGGAGATGCAAGTAACTTGCTCGAAGATGTCCGCATGCCTTCCGATCCTCCTCTCTTCGCACGGCGATGGGTGCAGCCCCGCCTCCCCATTTATTATGCATCCATTCAAGATAGGCGGAATGACGCTCCTGCGGAGGATCCCCGGCGCAGATTGTAGCTACAAGGACCAATTCTCCCGATCTCGCTTGCCGATGGATCAACCCACCGCAGGAGAGGACGGCGTCATCCAAATGGGGGGAAAGGTAAAACCGAGTCACCATGAGTTAGTCTCTCTCGTTCATCAGGATCGATGCCCTTAGATGGAACCACAGCAAGCATGATCTACTAAGATGTTTCCATCTACAAAACACATAGCAATTCACGCTGTACCCTTCCATCATTCGCCAACCAGATCTCACTGCAAATCGATGCATAAAATAATGGTCATAGTCTGGCGGCATATCGTCCCTCATCTATCCTAATCCGCTCTTATTGCACATTCAAGAATTAAGACCAGGTAATCAATGGGTGTCCATCCAGAATCAGGAAGATGCAATCCTGCACTCTATGAAACCCTGACATAAAACCAACCCATTCTCATTGGTTGCATAGACTTCGGGACAAATCGATGTTGTAGGAAGAGGATGATAACGCATAATCACGTAGTACACCGGGCCGGGATTCGCCGTTGACCGCTTAACAAACCCGATGATACAATCATAACCGTTGCGCCGTTAGCTCAACTGGCAGAGCAGGGGCCTTTTAAGCCCAAGGTTACAGGTTCGAGTCCTGTACGGCGTATTTTAACCTTCATCCGATCCTCTCTCTCAGTCTCCATCATCAATTCCATAAGTCCTGGCCATTTCTCCAATCCTTGCCACCCTGATCGGTCTTGGCGCTGTCGTTCCGCTTTAATCCGCAGTTCAAAGGCTGCATGTCTTCAGGAGATGCAGCTTAGAAATCCATAGGTGATCTGTTAACTCCCTCTTTCTTGAGAAAGCAAAATACTAGATACCCATTTGAGATGACAGCCACCCGCTCAAAAAACGCATCAACAATAAACCGATGATCACAATAATAAAGAACCACAAGATGAGCAAGATAACAAAGGTACCGATGGATTTCCCCCAACTGAAGCGATGGACAGTTTTTAATGCCACGATACTCAGGAACATAGCATAAAAAGCAGTAAAAATAGCAAAGCATTGGATGATCGGGATTGCCATAAGGATGTCGTAAATCAGAGCAAATGGAGCTGTGAAAG
Organism: uncultured Anaerolineaceae bacterium; assembly: GCA_964353875.1. Taxonomy (GTDB): domain Bacteria; phylum Chloroflexota; class Anaerolineae; order Anaerolineales; family E44-bin32; genus MGNI01. The sequence goes on from CAYGXU010000001.1 coordinate 85,777, forward strand.
CGGCAAAGGCATAGACCAACTCGGAATAGGTGCCATTTCCTCCTAATGCCCCGGCGACAAAATGGACAATGCTGGTATGCACTAAAAAGATCACCAGGCCAACAACGGTCCAAACCGGAATGCACAACAATGAGGCAAGCATCGAGCCGCCCAATAAATATGGATAATCTGGCATGAATTCTTTCAATTCAGAAAATCGTGATAGCACACTCAATCCCCCCAAAGCAAGATTGGCCAATGACAAAATCGAATATCCAATGAGGTTCGTCACAAAGACCCAGAGTACAGCCTTACCAAATCCAGCTTTAGGGTCGCGAATCAGACGGGCATAAGTATTTTCATAAGGCTGGGTGAGAGCCATGATCCAGGTCTGCAAAATCGTGAAAGATTCGACCTGACTATTGTAAATCACGGGTGTGGCCTGATCATCCATTTTAGCCTCCGCCATATGATGTGCAAATAATTAAAGTCCTCAGCTTTTCCCGATTATCAATAACGTTGAAACCAGAAATATATAGTCCGGATTATAGAATAGGATCCATTCTGTGCAAGTTCTGACCTTGATCCCAAGCGAATACTCCAAAGTAATATTCAACCATTTCGAATCGTCTTCTAAAGGTCGATTTCCTTACCCATTAATCCCATTCTTTGACGACGCACTTCTTTTTCTCAATCAACCTGTGGGCTGGATAAGGAGATCTATTCGACCCTGGGTGTTGAACAGACATGAACCAAGATGAGCACGGTGAGTTGGGATGGACAGTTCAGCCTCGTGAGTGAACAGCTCAGTTGTGCAGTCGCTCATTTCGGAGAGGAAACTGCTCTTGTTCACACCAACGGTGGCGGACGAACCTGGGAAATCATAGAAACTAAAGTGATCAGCCTTTAATAACTTCTACTTTATGGCTGAAACATTTTCATGGGGGATACGTTATAGATAGCGTAATTGAGACACCTCTCCAAAATACCCTATCTTCCTTCCTAAAGAAAACCGCCCTTCGGCGGTTTTCTGCTTTTCAAGTCAACTTTAGCTTGACCTCATTCATCTCAAATGAAATCGCCTATTATTTTCATCCATAAAAATGTAAGCATCTCCCCTATAGGTTGGATTGACGTCATCTTTTTGCTCAGCAGTCCCTCACAACTTCTACTCATCCCATGAAACGCTTTTCTGGATTGACCCGCTGAGTGAAACTGACGCCAGTTATTTCTTTGATGACGATGATGGTTCCGGTGGCTTCGGCTTGGCCTCAATACGCTCCTTTGTTGGTCGATCACTGCCCGCATTCCCGAGACGTGATCCAAGAAAGGCAGAGGCTTCTTCCGCCTGGCGCTGTAATCGGATCTCGCGATCAACCAGCATGATCGCCAGCACGAAACCAGTTACCATCCCATAAACAACGAAGGCCACACCGACATTGACATACAAACGCACGAACCAAGCGCCGACGGCGGCGATCAAGCTGACCAACAACCACCAGCCATGACCGCGAACATTACGACTAAGCAAGATCCATTGAAAGAACCCGATGAAAATCCCTGCCAGGATCGCATCCAGCAAGCCTAGAACAAAAACCGAATCAAGCTGGACTTCGAGTGTGATGTTGGTCAAATTCAAAAGACTGATGATCAACCAGAAAGCCATGACGCCAAAGGCTGTTCCAACGGCGGTGGTGGGCACCCACCATAGTGCTCGGCGAAGGATCTTGCGTAAGGCGATCCATTGAAATAGCCCTATGATGACCCCATCGATCACTCCCAAGATCCCTGCGGTGACGATCTCGTAAATTCTCAGCTGAGATTCTTCCGTTCCGATCCAGAATCCAAGACCTTTGATGATCTCGCCCCCAATCGGGCTCCAACGAAATAGGTACCGGTCCACGACAAAGCCAGCAAGGGTGACAAGAATCCATAAAACAAAGAAAACAGCCCAACGGAACATTTTTTGTATTGTTTTCATTTTTACACTCCGGCGGTATTCTCAGGATGCAACGGAAGTCCAAATATGTCAAGCATTCTCTCGATTTTTCACCCTCTATTTGCATAAGCCTGTATCCCCACCCGAAGCTCAGCCGAACTTCTGACTGTGCATCCGGACCCTAAATGCCTCTGATTATCTCATTGTTTAACCCCTGAGTGCTCCCGATCAATAGGCACTTCTCCTATGTGAATCGGATAGAGCACCTCTAAAAGCCAGACAGACAGCGTCACCAACCTGATTTGCTTTTCTTTGTATCCTCTCTACGATTCCAACTTTTTTTTGGAGACTGACGAACTCCCCTGGAGGAAGGAGTGGAAATTGCCGAAGCCTAAAAGCAATCTATATTTTCCATCCCTATCAAAAGTCAGTATTGCATGATCACCACCAAAGGCACATCGACTGACTGGAACTTGAATCCAAAAAGCACTTGGCCTCCCTGTGATGAAAGAATTCGTAACCTCCCATTGCGCAATTGCTTTATCAGTTGGTATGATCAGCAAGAATTGATCCACTTGAGACCGCTTTTAATATCAAGGGTGCTTTTTCCGGAAGTTTTTCGAAGTGAATTAAAACCTTTTTAGGAGATGAACATGCGCAATTCTTGGAGATACATGGTTATATTGATCCCGATTTTATTGTCTATCTTAGCCTGTGGCCTGTTGGATGATCTTTTTTCTAAAGAACCTACAGCGCCCTCTACCAGCCCTACAGCGTTGTCCATTTCGATCCAACCAGGGGAAACCCATCCGGACGAACCCGTATTGATTACGGGAACAATCCCGTTTACATCGCCTTTCTTCATCAACACCATCTCGGAGCCTTTTGTTATGTTGGAAGATGAAGCAGGCTTTATCGCTCGCGATCGAGAATTTGAATTCCCGCTTGCCGGACAGGTGATTGGCCCGGTGGATTTGATGGATGACACGACCCTGAGCTATACCCTCTCCCTCCCGGCTGTTCCGGCCGCTACTTTGATCGATGTGGACAACGATGGCATGCAAGATCCTGGGGTGATGGTCTTCGCGGTTGCCTATTGGTCCAACACCTGGGGGGATCCCTTCCTCGAAGCGCGGGATGGCAGCGGGTGGTCTAACGCTTACACTTCAGCCATCACAGATCCGAACCGCGAGGATGAGATTAAGGGCGGCAAATTGATTATCTGGTCGCCAGATGAGCAACAAGAGTTTCCCTCGGGATTCGGTCCGGATGGGATGCTCTTCACGAGTGACGATCCTGTTACATCGGTCCCCGCCGGATACAGCATTGTCGACCTCGACCAGGATCCATTCCTCATTTACAAGGAAGCTCAACCAAACATTACCCTGGTCGAAGGTGAAGTAGCGGTTAATGACTTCTCCGATCTCGATTACAGTGAAGCCTTTGATGCTTTATTTGAGAAAGCCTCGCGCGAGTATCCCTTCACCCAAGAAAAAGGGATTGATTGGGATCAGCTTTACACACAGTTCGCTCCAGAAGTAGCCGCTGCTCGAAACGACAAAGACTTCTATCGAGCAATATGGGGATTCTGTCATCAGGTTCCCGATGGACACGTGGGCCTCTCCATTGATCCTGATGTCTTTTTCGAGGAACGAGGTGGAGGCCTGGGATTGGTGCTCAGCGAGTTGAGCGATGGGAGTGTTTTGGCGACCCAGGTATTGGCAGGCTACCCTGCTGCAGAAAAAGGTATCCAGGTGGGCGCCGAACTGATCACCTGGAACGATCAGCCAATCACTCAAGCGATCAATGAAGTACAGCCCTACTTCGGTCCTTATTCGACCGAGCATCATAAGCGTCTGGAACAGGTCATCTTCCTCACCCGCATGCCGCCCGATGAGCAGGTCACATTCTCCTATCGCAACCCAGGGGAAAGTTCTATCAGGGAAGCGACGATGGAGTCCGTCGTCGAGTACGACTCACTTTTCGCCGCCCTGCCATTCTTCAATGCAGACGCCCTGGAGTTGCCCATTGTTGGAGAAATACTGGAAGATTCTGGTCTTGGGTATATCCGCATCACAACCTTCTCCGATGATTACAATCTCCTTGCTCGCCTTTGGGAACGATACGTTGAGAATCTAATCGATAACGAAATCCCGGGAGTGATCATCGACCTTCGCTCCAATGGTGGAGGGAGTGGCGGCCTGGCGATGGATTTCGCCGGGTATCTGTTCGACGAGGAGATCTTACTCTCGGAAAACCTGTATTTCAATGATCTCACCGGTGAATTTGAGAAGCGCGACATCCCCTCGCGCATCAAACCTGGTCCGCTCTATTACGAGGGAGCGGTCGCTGTCTTAGTAGGACCAAACTGTGCCAGCGCCTGCGAAGGATTTGCCCATGCCCTGTCCCAGGGGGGGCGGTCGATCATCGTCGGTCACTTCCCAACGGCTGGGATGTACGGTGAAGTCGGCCGTGGGCAGTATGAATTGCCTGGCGATATCTCGCTTCAGTTCCCTACTGGCCGACCAGAGACCCCCGATGGCAAATTGCTCATCGAAGGAGAGGGTGTAATTCCGGATATCGTCGTGCCTGTGACGAAGGAGAGCGCTTTAGGGGAAAGGGATACTGTGCTCGAAAAAGCCATCGAAGCCCTGGTCGATCGTATCGGTTCGTGAAATTGGATCCGCAATTTCCATTATTGATATGGCTCCAGCTGCATTGCCGGTCTGATAAAAGGCAAGCATAGTCAGGTGCATAATTTCTGCAATGCCAAAGAAGAGCTCTGGTTTGGAAGCCGAGCTCTTCTTTCGGTCCTTATAAAATATGCATATTAACAGCCGTTGGACAACGGCAACATCCGATTAGCTCTGCCGCCATCTTCATCTCTTCCCCTTCCTGGTCAGCTATAGAATTCAACCAGATTCACATTCATAAACCTGGCCATCTATCCGCAATATTTTGTAACTGCCTAACGAAGCTTCGCCTCAAACCGACAAGTAGGGCAAA
>CAYGXU010000002.1:0-51198 GCA_964353875.1 uncultured Anaerolineaceae bacterium
CCCTTGCATGGACTTCGATATCAACCTCAAACTACAAGGTTTAGCTATTATCTGAGTGGTTACCCATGGCGGCGGTCAAGCTTGAGACAGGGATTCTCCGTTATCGGAGAAACCTACTTGATAAAAATGATAATATAAGCCTTTGAGCGCCAGCAGATCCACGTGGGTGCCTTCTTCCACGATACGGCCTTCCTCGAGGACAACGATGCGATTCATGTTCACCACGGTGGAGAGTCGATGAGCGATGATGATGGCAGTCCTTCCCTCGAGTAGACGCATCAAAGCTCGTTGAATAATTTGTTCCGTTTGTGTGTCCACGCTGGAGGTGGCTTCATCAAGTATGAGGATGCGCGGATCAGCCAGGAGCGCCCTGGCGAAAGCGATTAACTGACGTTGCCCTACTGAGAGAAGCGTACCACCTTCCTCTACCGGGGTGTGGTAGCCTTGGCGTAAGCGCCGGATGAACTCGTCCGCTCCGACCGCGCGCGCAGCATCGATCACTTCTTCTTCCGAAGCGTCGAGACGACCAAAGCGGATGTTTTCCATCACGCTGCCGGAGAAGAGAAAGGGATCTTGCAGTACGATTCCCATTTGACGGCGCAAGCTCTGTTGGCGCACTTGACGCAAATCATGGCCATCGATGAGTATTCGGCCTTGTATGGGGTCATAGAATCTTGAGATTAATTTTACGAGGGTGGATTTTCCGGATCCGGTCCTGCCCACCAGGGCAAGTGTCTCACCCGGCCAGACGTGTAGATCAATGTCCTCCAAAACCGGTCGTTCGTCCTCCGGGTAATGGTAGCTCACATTTTCGAAGATCACCTCTCCACGAATTTTCGGGAGTTCGATCGCATCTTCCGCATCCTTCACTTCCTCCGGTGCGTTGAGCAAGCCGAGGATACGCTCGCCTCCTGCCATTGTCGATTGAAAACTGTCATAGCGTCGACTGAGATCCCGGATGGGCTGAAAAAAGCGCTCGATGTAAAGGACAAAAGCCACCAAAACACCGGGGGTGATCTGTTCGATTTGTACAGCCGTACCGCCTACCCAAATCACCAGCGCGGTTGCGAATACACCGAGGAAGTCGATTATGGGGAAAAAGTAGGCGGCTATACGCGAGGCACGCAGATTGGCAATCAGATTGTGATGGTTGACCTCATCGCGAAAATGACCAAAGTTGATCGTTTCACGCGAAAAGGCTTGAACCACGCGCACCCCATTGATGTTCTCAGCCAGGACTGAATTTACCCAACTGATAGCATTGCGGACCTCGCGGTAGCTTTCGCGCGCACGTCGGCGAAAGAGGATCGTCGCCAAGGCCATGAGGGGTAGGACTGTGAAGGTCAGAAGAGAAAGTTTCGCGTTCATGCTGAGCATGGCAACCAGAATGCCCAAGAGGGTGAACAGATCTCGAACGATGGCTAAGATCGCCCAGGTGATGAATTCGCGCAGGATGCCCACATCATTGACCATTCGGGTGATTACCCGGCCTACACTGAAGCGGCTGAAAAAGTTTAGGGAGAGGTTTTGAAGGTGTTCGAACAGCCTCGACCTGAGATCGTAGATGATCTTTTGCCCAGCGCGTGCCAGAATGATGACTCGCCAATAGGTTGAGGCCCATTGGACGAAAGCAGTCAGCAGGTAAAGCAGCACTGCTTGTTGCAGAGCGCGGATGGAACCGACCGCCAGCCCATCATCGAGGGCGTATTTAATCAAATAGGGGCCTGCCACCGCCGCTGCTGAACCGACAAGACTTAAAAGGAGAGCGAGAAAGAATTGGCCTCTTTGAGGCCGGATAAAATCAAGGAGAAGTTTGACGACCCTTGGGTCGTAGCCTTTGGCAGGGAGTTCATCGAGAATGACAGGAACTGCTTTCTGACTCATCTTTTTCGCTGACTAGTCCATATCGGTGATCATCGGGCTCTTCTCTTGACCTCGGAACTGCAGATCGAAGATCTTGCGGTAAAGACCGTTCAGTTCGAGTAATTCCCGATGTGTACCTTGTTCGACCACAGCCCCTTGATCCATGACGACAATGAGATCGGCCTTTCGCACGGTGGACAAACGTTGGGCAATGACGAATGTCGTCCGACCTTGCATTAAGTGAGAAAGGGCTTGCTGGATTAGATGTTCGGTCTGGACGTCCATACTGGCCATGGAATCGTCCAGGATTAATATTCGTGGATCGAGCAGGAGTGCACGGGCGATGGCAATGCGTTGCCGTTGACCTCCCGAGAGTGTGACGCCACGTTCGCCAACAACGGTTTCGTAGCCTTCGGGGAGCGTAAGGATAAACTCATGGGCTTGAGCCGCTTTTGTAGCCGTAAGGATTTCTTCCATATCAGCCTCGGGCCGGCCATAGGCGACGTTTTCACGGATAGTGGTTGAAAAGAGGATAGAAGTTTGCAGAACGATCCCGATCTTATGTCGCAAGGAGACCAATTCAACCTCGCGTACATTGATCCCGTCCACCAGAACTGCGCCTTCGCTGACATCATAGAAACGTGGGATGAGATTCACCAGCGTGGTCTTGCCGGAACCGATGGGACCAATCAAAGCGATGATTTGATTGGGTTCTACGCTGAGGTTGATATCCCGTAAAGCCTTGGTCGTTTCCCCCTGATACTTGAGCGAAACGTTGTGGAATTCGACCTTTCCCTTTAGTGGGGGGATTTGAATTGCCTTCTTAGGGGAGCGAATATCGGGGACGATCCCGAGGATTTCCATCGTTCGCTCCAGACCTGCAGCTGCTTCTCCGGCAGAGTTGACCAGCCAAACGAGCATTTGCCCGGGCTGGCTAAGGAGCAGTACGTAGCTATTAAATGCAACGATCTCTCCCAGTGTCATCGTGCCTTGTAAGACCATTCTCCCGCCGAACCAAAGGATGAGGATCGTGCTAAGCGTGATCAGGAGAAAGGTGCTGGGCATGACCTTTGCCCATTCCGTCAGCACATTAACTCGGGCGGAGTAGAGGCTACGATTAGCCTGGTCGAACCGTTCCATCTCATAGGGTTCGCGGGCAAAGGCTCGTACCAGTTGAATGCCGCTAACGTTTTCCTGCAATCGTGAGGACAATTCTCCCAAGGCATTGTCAACCGCGAGAAAAAAGGAACTGATTCGACTGCCAAATCGAGTGGTCATTAGGATGAGAGGGATCATTGGGGCGACGGCGATGAAGGCCAAGGGAACATTTTCAATGAAGAGCAATGAAACGATGCCGATAAAAAGAAGAAGCGCACGCGCCAGTTCTGCCAATCCCTGGCCAGAGAACGCTTGAATGGAACGGACATCTTCAATGGTACGACTGATGAGTTGCCCACTTTGAGTGCGATCGTGGAAGCTGAAGGAGAGATGCTGAATGTGATCGTAGAGTCGATTGCGAAGGTCATAAGCGATACGATGAGAGATCCATTCACTTGAATAGCGTTGTGCATAGGCAAGGAATCCGCGTAGAACGCCCAACCCGAGGAGGAGTAACCCAGCCTGGAGGAGGAAAAGGGTTTGACCCGCGGCCAGCCCGCGATCGATGACTTCTTTGATGATGGCCGGGAAGACAAGCTCAATACCCGTAAGTCCGATCAGCCCGATACTTGTTAGCGCAACCTGTAGTTTGTAAGGTTGCAGAAGTGCAAGTAAATGCCGAAGTGATTTCATCGCGTGTAAAGAATCCAAAAAAAAGGATCAGGGATTGTTAACAGTATAACAAAGCCTTGGTGACATATGTGGGATTCAAGGGCAGAGAAAGACAGATGCTCCTTGAGAAATAAACTACCATTATTCGGAGCCATAGCGCGGCGGAGGGGAAGAATTCCTATGATGAGTTTTGTTCAAGAGGTTCTTTGGTGCTTTGTGGTTGAAAATGGCATTGCTAGACTTTGGTAAACGGGCTGAAAGTAGCAAAGTGGTAAGGATCGAACAATGTCTTATGTTGTTTCTGATTTTCAGATTGGATGGGGTTGGGATCTAAGTCGATGCTGAAAAATTAGCTGAAGTATTGACAGGGGAGGGCCAATATGATATCTTGTTGCAAATATTAGCAGAAAGCAATCTTTGCATATGTCCTGTGGCGAGAGATTAAGAAATGAATTACGACGGGCGGGGTACAGGGTCACTCCCCAACGCGCTCTGATCTTGGAAACCGTGGCTCACATGGAAGGGCATCGCAGCGCTCAGGAGGTTTACGAGCTTGCCAGAGAACGTCTTCCAGGTCTGAACATTACCACCGTTTACCGCACCCTGGAAACGCTTTATCAAGCGGGTATGATCGACCTCTTTTCAACCGGCATCGATACGATGCGCTTCTCACTCCATGATGAATCCCAACCACACTGCCACCTGCTATGTCGCGTTTGCGGCAATGTTTTTGATGTTGCAATGGAGCCGTTCATTCAGCTTTCTTCCGAGATCGCGCGCACACATCGCTTTCAGATTCATTATGATCATTTGACCTTGACTGGCATCTGCGTAAATTGCCAGGCGTTAGATCAGCCTTGACCTGCGGGGCAAACTGTTGAAGAGGCGCCTAGGCAAGCCAATGTGAGATTTCATATTTCGGAAATAAGGTGCTAGGGAAAGTTCTTTCATAAGAGAATCACATACTTCTATCGTGCCAATCTTGGAGGGAAAGAAATGCTATTATCACCTATCGCTATGCACATTCCTGATGGCTTTCTCACCACCCCGATCGCCATCATCGGCTGGGTCTTAGCCCTGATAATGATTGTGATCGCAATCCGGCAGACCCGCAATCAATTGGGAGAGCGCCAGATTCCATTGATGGGGGTATTGGCGGCGTTTATTTTCGCTGCCCAGGCGATCAATTTTCCGGTTGCTGCCGGGACTTCAGGACACCTGCTTGGAGGGACGCTGGCGGCGATTGTCATGGGACCATGGGCGGCGACATTAATCATGACGGCGGTCATCGCCATCCAAGGGCTGCTCTTTCAAGATGGAGGTCTGGTGGTGATGGGCTGGAACATCCTCAACATGGGGATTTTCACCGCTTTTACCGGGTATGCTACTTACAAGCTTGTCTTACGTCTATTAAGAGAGCGACCTGGTTCCCGACTTGTTGCTGCGTTTGTCGGCGCCTGGCTGTCGGTAGAGGCGGGGGCGATTGCCACCGCCTTTGAGTTGGCTGCTTCCGGGACCTCCCCGCTTGGTTTAGCCCTCCCAGCCATGGCAGGTGTACACGCCTTGATTGGCATTGGTGAGGGTTTGATCACGTTCGGAGCGCTCGCCTTCCTATTACGTACGCGCCCCGAAGTCCTTTCCACAGCGGAAACAGCGCCTGGCAGGCGTCTGGCGAATTTTATCGTGATCGGCCTTGTTGTGGCGATTGTTGTGGCGGTTTTTTCGCCCCTGGCTTCGCCCAGCCCGGATGGGCTCGAGAAGATTGCCGAAAAACAGGGATTCCTCTCCTTAGGTCAGGATCCAGTGTACGAAATCCTGCCCGATTACACCATCCCGTGGATTGGGAATGAGTCTATCGCCACCATTGTGGCTATGGCTGCAGGCACGTTGATTGTCTTTGGCGTCGCCTGGCTCATCGGAAGAGGCACAGCAAAAAGTCAGGGGGGAGGAAATTAGTCTTTGCATTTTGATTTCAGCGATCCATACCAACACCGTCTGAGCGTCGTGCACCGTCTGGATCCGCGTGTGAAAGTGGTGGCGACGCTTTTAATGATTCTCGCAATTGGTATAACGCCCGAAGGGCAGTGGTGGGCATTTTGGGTTCAATTCCTTCTCTTGATCCTGGCAGTAGGTTATGCCAGGCTGGGATTGTTATTTACAATTCGCCGTTCCTTTATTGCCTTACCCTTCATCCTTGCCGCCCTGGCCGTACCATTTACTGTGGCGGGGCCAGAACTTTATCGTCTTCCCCTCATAGGCTGGAGTATTTCCGAGACGGGCTTAGTTCGTTTCCTCAGCATCCTGCTGCGCGCCTGGTTAGCAGTGCAGATCGCCATCCTGCTGACCGCCTCCACCCGGGTCTCGGATTTGTTCTGGGCGTTGGGGGCATTACGGCTTCCGAGAATATTGGTCGCCACGATCAGTTTCATGTATCGCTATTTATTCGTGTTGGCAGATGAAGCCTCCCGCATGCTTCGGGCGCGCGCTTCCCGATGTTCTCAGATCCGAGGGCGTCGAAGTCGATCTCTTGTCTGGCAGGGAAGAGTGGCTGGTTCGATGGTAGGGAATCTTTTCTTGCGTTCATTGGAGCGCAGCGAGCGCGTTTACGCGGCTATGCTCTCGAGGGGATATGATGGTCAAATACGAACATTGAGACGATTCCATATGGGTCTTTCGGATTGGATTGCAGTCACGTTGATCGTGGTCTTGGTGGCTGCTATGCAAATTATCGCTTATCTGGTTTGAAGACATGCATCACACGATTGAAGTTGAGAATTTGCGTTTTTCTTATCCGGATCGGCAGGAAGTCTTAAGAGGCATCAGTTTCAATATCTCTCCGGGTGAGAAGGCCGCGCTGGTGGGACCGAATGGGGCAGGAAAATCCACCCTGGTGCTGCATTTAAACGGAATTTTACGCGGGGAAGGGGAGGTGCGTGTATGCGGCGTTCCGATCACTCAGGCTAACATCGGGCAGGTGCGGGCCTCGGTTGGATTGGTGTTTCAAGACCCGGATGATCAATTATTCTCTCCGACCGTCTTCGAGGATGTGGCTTTTGGACCGTTGTATATGGGCTTACCGGAGGAGGAGGTTCGGGAGAGGGTGAAGCGGGCGCTGAGTGCTGTTGGCATGTTAGGATTTGAGGAGCGAATATCGCATCACCTGAGTGGTGGGGAGAAAAAAGCCATTGCGATTGCCACGGTGCTGGCGATGGAGCCGGAGATCCTCGTCTTGGATGAACCTACTGCCGGACTCGACCCACGCAACCGTCGTCGATTGATCCATCTCCTGCGTGACCTGCCTCAAACCATGCTAGTCTCTACCCATGACATTCTCATGGTGGCTGAGCTATTTCCCAGGACGATGGTGATTGATGAAGGACGGATCGTGAGAGATGGTTTGACCCATGCAATCCTTTCTGATTCGACATTTCTGGAGACGCATGGTTTGGAATGGTCTTCCCTGGTTGAAGGTATTCCTCGCCAGGAAGGTATTTCTCCTTCATGAGTTATTTCGGCCAACAAGGAGGGTCGCCCCGACGTTTTCTCACATGCATATGGGCGACGAGGGGAGCCGTCTCAGGGTATTCCCACTCGATTTAAGGCGACGACAAAAGCTACTTTTTTACACAATTTTTAGGCTTGCTTGCCACGAAAACTCGAATAAAATGTAGTTCCCTTGGGCTGAAGCTGTATAGGAGTAGGTTTTGCCTCTCTTGACGCCTGCCTGCTCGTCGAAGAGGTTGAGGGAGGAAATGGGAATCGTCAGGTAATTGCAAGTTACTTCAGGATGGATCTATGATAGGGTGAGTAATAATATTCGAAGAAATTTACATAGGGTCACCGGCAAAGAAGATGATCGCATAAGCTCGTGTGATAAGAGAATGCAATGGGACTTGCTCTCTTCCCAGACCTATTCACATAAACACATATGATCTGGGATTAATGACGAAAGTGGTCGAATAGTACTAAAGTCTCCTATAATTACGTTATATATATGAACAAAATTGTCTTATGATTGTACTAAGAATGGGTAAAGTGAGCGAAGAGGAGCAAAGTACCTTGCGGCTGTTCTTTCATTTGGCAGGCATTTTGAAGCGTGTAACCTATCTGATAGGGATATTCGCATTATTAATTACACTCCTTCTGAATGTGAGTATTCCCCAGGCAACTGCCGATTGGGTCTTATCGACAGATAACGAGTCGCCCTTTTCCTTCTCCAGCTTAATGGAAGGGCGCAGCGGGATTGAACGGATATGGGCAGTGGATGATGGCGAGAAGATCAGAAGAGACGATCTCCAACATCTTCTGGCAGAAAGCCCTCAGAACGCTGTGTGGGATGGCGCCAAGGTCTCGCTATTTGGGGCACGCAATGAAATTGTTGCCTTTCAGCTCATTCTCCAGGCAGGAGATGCAGGTGCCGATCAGGTTAACATCAAAGTAACCGAGCTATCCCAAGGGACTTATCAAATCCCGGGGTCGGATGTTGGATCTCCGGATCCTTTCGATTACCAAGGAAAGAACATTGAGCTATTCACGGAACATTATTTGTTCGTCAAGGAACGTAGTCAAGGGGATACTTCCTGGACGGAGGCGAGTCAACCTTCGCAGGATTATTTGGGTTGGGTTCCGGATGCCCTCATTCCTTTTACAGCTCCTTCTGGCATGGGGGGCGCACCCTTTGATATCCCGGCGCGCTTAAATCAGGGTGTTTGGGTGGATATCTATATCCCGCGCGATGCGCCACAAGGTCTATTGACGGGGGAGGTGCAGGTGAGTGTTGAAGGCAAGCTGACGCATCGTATCCCCATCGAATTGCGAATCTATCCTTTTGCTCTTTCCGATGAAACTCATTTCCACAACATGTTCGCCATCGAACCGACGGAGATTGCGCGCAGGCATGGGGTAGAGATTGACTCGGAAGCATATTACGAGATCGAGACGCGCTACCATCAGATGGCTCACCGTCATCGTTTTGATCTGGTCCAGGCAGTCCGCAATCTATCCCAGGTCAGACGATATCACAACCGCTACCTGACCGGGACGTTATATCAGAGTAAATATGGATACGAAGGGCCTGGGGAAGGGGTTGGAAATCGAACCTTCTCGATCGGTCTTTATGGAGCGCTGCCGGTGGAATATGGCGGCGACCCCCAAAATTGGAGCAAAGAAAGCTGGTGGGCTGGCTCGGACGAGTGGGCAGCCTGGTTTGCTGAAAAAGCACCTGAGGTCTCCATCCACAAGTACCTCCTCCCGGATGAGCCTCGCTCGGCATCCCATTTAAGAACGATCAAGACGCAGGCAGATTGGTCGCATAGCAATCCGGGAATTGGGCGCGCGATTCCGACTTTTGTGACCCATTGGATTGATGATGATTACATGGGCTATGTGGATATCTGGTCCACATCCGCCAATCATGCCATGTCTGGTACCTATCCGGGGACACTTGGTTCGAGCGTACAATCCGAGCTCGAGGCGGGTCGTCAATGGGGCGTCTACAACGGATACCGTCCAGCCATGGGTTCGCCCTTGATTGACACGGACGCGGTCGATTTCCGTGTCATCCCTTGGATTGGGTGGAAGTATGACCTTGACCATTATTTCTATTGGATGACCACCTATTGGACCGATTATACAAAAGACTCCAAAGCGTGGAACTTGTTTACCAATCCGATGACGATGTATGCGAAGGGCAACGGCGCGGGGACATTTTTCTACCCAGGGCAAGATTACCTATATACTGAAGAGGATCGCGGCATTCCTGGCCCATTTTCCTCCATCCGTATGAAAAACTGGCGCAGGGGGATGCAGGATTATGAATACTTGTGGCTGGCAAGCACGATGGGCCTTGAAAGGCAAGTCGTTCAAATTGTTGATCAAGCCGTTCCAGCAGCGCTTTGGGATGTCAACTTGAAAAGCACGGTTACCTGGCCTCTTCGTGGTTACCAATTTGAGGGATTTCGAAAAGCGGTCGCCGAGCTAATTGCCAATCATACGTCCATCGAGAGCGCCCCCAAGATAATGGTCTCGAAAGCGACGCCAACGGACCTCAGCCCTGAGCACCCCTATTATGCTGAACTCAAACTGATCTATCAATTGGACTATATTGCCGGATGCAATCAAAACCCACCACAAATCTGCCCGGATGGACTGATCACACGCGCTGAGGCAGCAGTACTCTTCGGAAAAGCAATCTATGGTCCGAATGCCGCGCTGGATGTGCCTTCTGAGCAAGTTTTTGTCGATCTCCCCCTGGTGGGAGAGTATAGTTGGGCAACCCCCTGGGCGAATGCGTTGTTGCGTGATGGATTTGTTTCAGGATGCTCGGAGCAACCTGACCAATTCTGTCCTAAAACTTTGATGCCACGCGCGGATGTTGCCGTATTGGCGCTTCGCATAAAATACGGTGCGGACTATCGGCCACCCCTTCCAAAGGGTATTTTCAATGACATTTCTGCCCGATGGTGGGGAAGCGGGTGGATGGAGGCGGCGTACGCTGAGGGATTATTAACGCCTTGCGATACGATGAATGGGGTCCGAATTTGCCCTTACGGTACACTCAGCCGAGGCGAAGCTGCCAAGATCCTTGTCCAATCGCTTGGTATGACCCTGCCCTAAGAGCTCTTCGATAACCCATCTCATCGTCAAAGCGCTTTCTTGTTTGAGTCAAACGCTCTTCGACAGAAAGAAGAATCCCTGTGGTTTTGGTATTATCTATTTTTACGTCGCCTTTAGTCCATACCATGGATGAATGAAATCAACCAGCAGGAAGGTCGATTTTGAGTGAGCTATCTGTGCCCGGAAAGGGTGATCTGCTGAATCTGGATAAAGATAGACTTCGTACCTATCGTGAGAAGACCTTTCGTCTTCAGCCGGGTTCCCAATTGAGAAGCGTCGAAGAAGCCCTGGCATTTGTCGAGGAACGCGGATTTATCTTGTTCTGGCCAATAAAGGGGGTGGACTTGCCCAGCCTGTGGACCGCCGTTGCTGGCGATCGGCCGGTTCCCGATGACCATGATGATCCCGCACATGTCACCTGGGGCTGGAAGGACTCGATGTTGGATAGACGGCAGTGGTATTATGGCAAGCTCCTGCGAGGCAAGGCGACGATTGTGAGCCTGGCAACCATCCCCTGTTTTTATGCTCTTTCCGATCGCGTGGGCGACCTGGATGACTACCTGCTTGCCTATGATGAGGGGCGGCTGACGTGGGAGGAGAAATCCATCGCCGATGCGTTACTCAACCATGGACCGCTCCATACGATCGAGCTAAGACGCCGTTCATTTCTCTCATCGGAGAGCGCCAAATCGCGCTTTGAACGAGCCCTGACCGCGCTTCAACGCGGCCTTTGGATCCTGCCAGTGGGAATTGCCCGGGCGGGAGGCTGGCGCTATGCCTTTGTTTACGAGCTCTTCGATCGCTGGTTCCCGCAGGTGGTTATGCAAGCACGCCCGATCAAGAGGCGAGAGGCCTTTCGGCAATTGACATGCGCCTATCTCGATTCGGTGGGAGCTGCGAAGCCCGAATCCATCGCCCGGGTTTTTCAGCGGGAGAAGAAAGAGGTGAAACGCGCTTTGCTTGATCTTGAAGAGGTGGATTTGGCGCGAGCTACGACAGATGATCTTTGGGTGACGCGATCCTTAATTTAATCGAGTCTCATGTAAATAATTTCGATTCAGACGCTTTTAGCAAATTCAGAATCTCTAATGAGAGATAGTTGGTCTAATGACGCTGACCGGTGTAGCCGAAGGTGGTGGGCATCGTCCCTGAGGTGTAGCGTGTCTCGCCCCAGGCTTTGTAACGCATTTCGCTGATTACATTGCCGGAAGAATCAATCGTCAGGCTCATGCTGCCGAGATGGTCTTTGAGCAGATAGAAGACGCCATATGCAACTGGATCGGAGGCGCCCGCTACGCGCATAGCCGGAACGCTTCCATACGGGTATTATGACGAAGGGTCATGCAGCAAGGGAAATGTCATTACTGGTCTATGGGGTAAGTACGCCTGTAATTTGCTAAAGTATTACTGGACACGAGGATACCCCATGCCATTAAAAAGCATTAAGGAATCCGAACTGAGAAGGAGTGCAGTAGAATCCATTGATCGAGTGACATGAAAAAAGTATTAAATCATAGGAGGAGTTGATAAGATGACTGAATGCCATGAGATGACGAAAGTCTCCATGGGGGACATGTTTGCATTACTAAATCCACGTCTGGCGGTTTTGGTAACTTGTGTTGATCTGAAGGGGGTGGCGAACATCATCACAGTAGGCTGGCAAACGCCACTCTCGCATCGCCCGCCTTTAGTGGGCATCAGCATTGGAAAGACACGCTATTCTCATCATCTCGTCGCTGAGACGAAAGAGTATGTCATCAATGTCATGGGTATAGACCATAAGGAAGCAGTCCGGGTTTGTGGAACCCGGTCAGGGCTGGATTGCGATAAGGCGAGTCTGACTGGGTTAACCCTGTATCCGGGCAGTTGTGTGAAAGCGCCTGTGATCAAAGAGGCGCTGGGCTTCCTGGAGTGCCGCTTGGAAGGGCAATATGAAGTTGGGGATCATACGCTGTTTGTGGGAGAGGTGCTGCATGCGGAAGCGGCAGCAACGTGTTTCCGCGAGGTCTGGGAGGTAGAGCGAGCGAAAGTCTTGCTCTCCTTACGAGGGGAACGCTTTGTGACGGTTGCGCCCGAGGATTAGTTAGTGGAACAGGCATAGAATGTACGGTCAGCGTTCCATTGTTTGGAAGACTTGTCAGCCATTGGAGAGCCGTCAGTTGCCAACCCAATGACGGAGGCAATGACCCCATGTAATAGCCACTTTGATGAAAGTGTTGAGGAGGGACAAACGCGTGCGCTATTCAGGATTATAATAATATCAATGGATCTCCGAGCGCCAATACCTAAAACCTGATGGCGATGGTATGGCGCCGATCTCCAGGAGCCACTGGAGGACCTTCCGAGAGTCGAACTCCCCGGAAGGCCAGGGTGCGGACGGAAACGAGCGCACCTCCCGATGTCCCGATTGTATGCCGGGGCTGAATTGGAAAGGAGAGACTGAGCCAGAAGTTGTTTCTCGTCAGCCTCTCCGCTGGCGAGTTTTTTAATGTCACGTTCTGTCTCGATATGGAGGAGCGTTTGTTGATAACGTTGGGATGGAAATAAAATAGGATTGAGCCGGCATGCATAATCGTTCCTCTAAGAGCCCGATCATCCTTGTGAAGAATTTATCCGTCGTTTACGGGTCCACTACGGTTTTGAAGGACATCTCCCTGGAAATCTCCGGCGGGGAATGTGTGCTCATCACCGGCCCTTCGGGTTGTGGAAAGAGTACCCTGGCGCGGGCTCTGACCGGATTAATCCCGCATGCCATTGCAGCGCAAATGGAAGGCGTGGTGCAGGTGGCGGGGATGGACGTGAGTCAAGCCAGCATTGCCGATTTGGCGCGTCATGTAGGAATCGTTTTCCAGAATCCAGTCACACAACTCTTCCACCTACGTGTCGATGATGAAGTCGCTTTTGGTGTACGTAATCTGGGATTATCCGAGGAAGAAGTACGGCGGCGAGTCGAATGGGCGTTGGAATCGGTTGGTTTAAAGGGATTGGAAAACAGGCGCCCGGCGGAACTATCCGGCGGTCAGCAACAGCGGCTGGCGATCGCTGCTGCCTTGGCAATGGAACCGACGATATTGGTCCTGGACGAACCGACCGCATCGCTGGATGTCCCCGGCACCCATCAGGTGGTAGCGACGCTGCGGGAATTACAGGAACGACTTGGTTTGACGATTGTGTTAATTGAACAGCGCCTGGCGGAGGCAGTAGGTTTGGCGGATCGGATCGTGATCATGGCGGAGGGCGAGATTGTGGCCGATGGCAGTCCTGAGAAAGTCTTGGCCAAACGCTCACTCCTTCGTCGACTGGGGATACGACGTCCAGGAAGCGAGCCATTGGTCGAATGGGCTTCGCTCCTTCAGTCGGATGGTCGTCAACCCGAAAAATGTCCGCCGATGCTCGAGCTGCGGGATGTATCAGCCGGCTACAACAACAAAGCTGTCATCGAGGACATCGATTTGCAGCTCTTCCCGGGCGAGTTTGCTGCTCTGGTTGGGGATAATGGGGCGGGAAAGTCGACGCTTGGTTTGGTCGCTGCTGGTCTGATCAGGCCTCATCATGGGAGGGTGATCTATGATGGCGGGAGGAGACCGCGGGGAGGGCTGGATGTCGCCTTGCTCTTCCAAAACCCGGCCGATCAGCTTTTCACAGATCAGGTGGAGGAAGAAGTGGGGTTTGCTCCACGAAATTACGGTCGATTCCATGCGGATCAGCATCAACAGATCTTAGAGCAGTTGGATCTGTTCGCTTTGAAAGAGCGTCGACCAACGACCCTGTCAGCGGGGCAACAGCAGCGGACGGCTTTGGCCTCTTGCCTGGCGCTAAGACCACATTTGGTCATCCTGGATGAACCCACGCTAGGTCAGGATTGGGGTCATCTACAACGTCTGATGAGCTTCCTGGAAAAGCTCAACCAGGAGGGGACAACCATCCTGTTGATCACTCATGACTACAAGTTGGTCTATCGCTATGCCCATCGAGTCATCTTGATGAAGGCAGGCCGCATTATCATGGATGGAGGATTGAGGCAAAGCAGGCGAGCTCAAAAGGATGTTGAATCTTGATTGACGGGACCGGAAGGAAAGGAGGGCGATCATCTGAGATCTCATTTACGGATATTGGCTCTGATATTTCATTTCGTGATATTGAAGAATGAAAGGGATGGCAATGAAATTCTCGACACGCGATCTTGTAAAATTAGCTGTATTTGGAGCGCTCTGGGGAGCGGTGGAGATTACCCTGGGTTCGCTTTTTCACACGCTCAATGTCCCCATGACGGGTGTCTTTCTGAGCGCCATTGGATTGTTGATAGCCATGACAGGGCGCTATTTCGTGCCGAAGCCGGGTTCGACATTGTTTATCGGCGTGATCGCCGCCTTGCTAAAATTACTGAGCATCGGCGGGATCGTTATCTGGCCGATGATCGCCATCTTAATGGAAGCAGTGGTGGCGGAGGTCGTTTTGACCGTGATGAAAAAGCCTCAACGATTAGCATTTCTAATAACCGGGGCATTGGGAGTTTTCTACACCATGGTACACCCGTTCCTTTCACAGGGATTGCTTGCAGGAAGGGGCGTATTGTTCGTGTGGGAAATGTTGCTTGAGGAGGGGACACGCCTTTTTGGGTTACCTCTCTCTGCCGCATTGGCAATCATTGCCATCATGGCATTGGTGCGATTGGCGATCGGCGCTGTGGCAGGCTTATTGGCCTGGGAAGTGGCGTTGGCTGTGCACAAGCGAATGACCATGGGAGCCGGGGCAGCTACATAACTTATCATCCTATCCATTATTCAGGAGGTGAAGAATGAAACCATTTAGTTTATTGATTGCTCTTGTGATTTTGCTGACCATAGGGGCTTGTAGCGGGGGACAAGAAGCCTCCGTCGGCGATGAGCAATTGATCGTCACCGATGGTGCAAAAGAGAAAGTATATTCCATGGCTGACCTCAAGGTGTTGCCTGCCAGCGAGGCGACTTTCAATGCCGTCGCCTATCGAGGAGTCACGTTGAGCGTGCTATTGGAAGATGCTGGTTATGATCCCGCTGCCCTCTCGGGAGTGAAGTCGGTGGCTTCTGATGGGTATAGCATGAAGTATGGTCCGGATTTGTTTTTACTCGAAGATACCCTCCTTGCTTATGAACGAGTCGATGGCCCATTGGCCAATGACGAAATCCCATTCCGTATGGTCCTTCCTAACCAGGAGGGCAAATTGAATGTACGTCAAGTGGTGAAAATCGAAGTCATCCCATGAACATCAAGGACAGTTTGTTGAGGGGAAGAGGGCTGCAAAAACCACGCTTGGGCACGGTGGGCTATGGCTCTCTCTTCCTCTGGTGCCTGGGTCTTGTGCTCCTGGTGCCTCCAGAGGGTCTGCCCATCCTTTTCATCCTCGGCTTAGGGGTGAGCATAACCTTCTTCCCCAAAGCAATGCGTCAGCTCTTGCGTTGGCAATGGCTCATCTTTTTTGCAATCCTGATCCTGCCCAATGCATTTTGGCTGGATGAAGCGGATCGAACCTTCCTGGGCGTATCCTACTCCTCAATCGGGTTGCAGGTGGGGCTGCATATGGTCATGCGAGCCATCATCATGCTCATCGCAGTGATCGGCTTTTCGAGCTCAGTAGATGTCTCTGAAGTGGCTGCTCTCCTGGAGCGCTTTGGATTGCACGGATTGGGATTCTCGATGGGAGTGGCGGTGAACTTGCTGCCCTCGCTGATTCAATCCGCACAGACCGCCTGGCATGCGTTACGAATGAGAGGGGGCTTTCGTCGACAACGATGGAGTGCGTTGCGTTTGTTGTTTGTCACCGTGGTAACCAATGCCTTACGCCGCGCGGAAGAGATCGCTCTTTCCGCCGAGGTGCGCGCATTTCAACCCGAACGCGCCCGTAGCCTGGCGATCAAGAGAGGCGCTTTCGATGGGATCGTTCTGGCAGTTGCATTGTGTTCTTTGATCGCCCTGGGGGTGCTGTTTTAGATAACCTGATAGAGGACACTCATGACGCTGGTTCGGTGTTGCATATCCACTAGGAGGGTTATTTACACTCGAATGAATTCAGTTATGTGCATTAAGGATGGGAACGCGGGGAAGCAAAAACAATGATGAGCAAAGGGATAATTCCAGTTATACCCATCGTGGGTCGTTCGGGATCCGGGAAAACCACTTTGATGGAGAAGCTCATCCCCGAACTGCGACGGCGTGGATTTCGAGTAGGGACGATCAAGCATCATGTGCATGAGGGGTTCGAAATAGACTATCCGGGGAAAGACACCTGGCGCCACGCCCAGGCGGGGAGCGAGTGTGTGGTTTTAGCTTCACCCACCAAGGTGGCGATGATTAAACGCATCGAGAGAGAACTAAGTTTGGATGAGATTGCAGCCGAATTGCACGCCGTGGATATCATTCTGGCGGAAGGATATCATTGGGTGGAGAAACCCAAGATCGAAGTGGTCCGCAAGGAGCACAGCCAGGAACTGCGTTGTGATCCGGGTGAATTGCTGGCGATTGTGACCGATCTTGACTTCGACCTCGACGTACCTTGTTTTGGGTTGGAGGAAGTCCAACCTTTAGTGGACCTGATAGAGCGCCATTGCATCTCGGTACACGAAGCACAGCAATAGAAGCCCTTTTCGAAAAACTGCTTTCGTATGCTGGTTCATCTTTATGGATCTCCTTGAGGAGAGGAGCCTTTTTTTGTTGGGAATTACAGGTCTGTGAGATGCAGTAGAGCGTGGCTAATCGAGCTTCCGAAGGTTGATTCATGGCGCCAAATGACTGAAAAGCCGAAGAATGGACACCGATCCCATCTTTTCAGGTCGCACACTACAAGGAAAAGAACGAATGGTGACCCTTTGTACTAATATGATTTTAACGGAAATCCACGAATCGTGGGCAGGGAAACGGCCTTGAATAGGAGCGGCGAGAGAAGCTTGAGCTCATAGTTATTAGGGAGGAATATTCCGCGGAAGAATATCAGCCTCATCCTTACTCAAAGCGATATCCACAAAATCGGCACTTCTTTGCTTTCGCACGAACCATTTCAGCACATTCAGGGCATTCTTTGTACTCATTCGCATCAGAAATGGACCACCTGGAAAGGGCTTCATCTTCTCTTGCAGATTCGGCTTCGCTACTACCGGTCAGCAATGGAGTCTCATCGCCTGAGGCTGCTGCCGTGAGTTGCGCTTTTTCCATCGCACTCGATCGCAATGCCGAGACGCTGATATTCGCTTTCAGGAGTTCATCGATTTCTTTCGCCTGCAGATCTACGCTAATCGGTCTAACACCTTCTTCACGCAAGTTTTCTATCCCGTCTCGGAAGAATTGTATCCATGTATGACTTTGGTCGCTCTGTTCTAACGCAAGCAACTCGCGTTTTGCATCCAGGCGCGAGGCTTCGCTGAGCAGTTCTGCTGACCAGAAACGAGCAGAAAAATCGGAGCGAACCACGACATTTGTGGATTCAATCGAGTCGGCGATAGATTTTCCTACTCGAATATCTGCACGAGATAGTGTCCCTCCAATCTGGATCAATATACCCAACGAACGAAATTGGGCGGAATGTAGAAGCGTCCGACCATACCCGATGAAGCGGTCACCGCTGCGCGCAGCGATGGAGGCTGCTAATCCCATTATGGGCACATAGAGTGGCAGGTAGAAGAAATTGAAGTCCCCTTGCCTGATATAGGCTGGTAGCAGTTGAAAGAGATAAAGGAAAATGCCGACAAACATGAGAATCCATCCAAAGAAAGCCATTAGATAAGCCGGACGATCGCCCATGTTGTCCAATGGTTTGGGCTGTTGCTCAATGATAATGCGGCCGCTAAATTCACCGACATCTCCGACGGCAGCGGAGGCGCGTTCTCCCCAAGTACTATCTACTCGGTTGAGAAATCCCTCCCATCGAAGGGATTGAGCCAAATCAGGAAGCCGAGAGAAAATTAGGTCAGGATGACCAAAACCACGATAATGTTTTGTTCCCTCCAGTGCAACGGTACTCGGCTGGTATCGGGGCATCAACATCAAGGTCGAAATATACTCGATGGCTGCCAAGGTGCCCTGAAGAAGGATGAGCAGGATAAACGGTAATCGCATCGCCCCAGAAATGGCGTCATCGATCCAGTAAAGGACCCATTCAAGGTCGGCATCCATAAGGAATTCTTGTGCGGATTCGGTAGTGAGCCAGTGGAAGAAGAATAAAACAGCGCCAAGACCCAGCGCAGCGAATACGAATCGCTTTGCTCGATTCCTCAACTCTGTTCCGTTCTCTTCAACAATCTTTCTTCGAGTGGGGGTGATAAATAGGCTCTTGCCGCCAAAAATGCCGCTAATGAATGGCTCAAAGGGCTTGTAGATCGATAAGGTCCGGTCCTTAAACCCTTTTTCAACCTCAGCATAATCGCGGAAGGCTTCGGGGATGTTGGACGGTATCCATGGAGTCACAATCTCGCTGAAGCCACTCACAAGCCACTTCAATCCTTTAACGATCACTCTCAGCAAAGACGGCAGGAAAATGATTAAAAAGATGGCGGAGGCCAGGATGAATGCCCTTGAGTGGATATAGGTCATTCCGCTGTGATCCAATTCGGCATTGCGAAGCAGACTAGAGCCAAATGGATAGGTCTCCTTGAAGAGGGAATAGTTTTGGAAAAGCCCGAGGAGCACCAGAATCAGTATCATCCCGCCGCCGGCAACCTGCATGATACTCAGCAGTAATGGAGGGCGCCGTAGCCCGAGATGTTTCGAGGCATATTCACTCATCGATACCAACCTCCTGTCACAGAACAAGCCAGTAAGGATTTGCCAGGCAGGGGCAATACCACTCAACCCGTTCTGTAACCTTGTTTCTTATTTGATGGTTCCAGAATAATCAACTGGTATTATGTAACAGACAGTTCATTCGCGCCAATTCCTTCTCTTGCTTTACTGTAAAGCCGCTGAGCCATATTCCTGTGGGCATAATCATTCCTAATGCTGGTTCTGGATGAGGCCGGGGATAAACTGATTCCCTCATATCCACAATTTATATTCGGAGCCTCCGCGATAGACAAATCCTTATGATTGTTGGCGCATGAACAGGGCTCAGCGAGGGAGGAATCCCCACCACGCTCACATTATAGCGAGGATGATTGGCCAAACTCAAAGCGGTAAACCCACCATTGCTTAATGAAGGTGGATATGAGATAGGCAATGAAGGAGTCTCAGAGGTTAGAAATGCGCCAAGATCTTTGCCTGTCCGGGGCGGATCCGCCTGGGGCATCGATGCGGAATGAAAAAGGCGAACAAAGTTGGGTCATTCCATAGGCCAGCTGGCCTTTTTATACAGGCACAGCTCTTTTTAAAAAGAAAATCAGATAAATATCCGTCTTAATGTCAGATTGGACGCGCAAGATTGACATCCATTTGGAATTGTGCTATCCTGTTGCTGATATCGGGAGCGATAACGGGAACGGTAACGGGATTAATAACGGAACCGGTATTGGGATCGGTAAGAGGGACTGCCGCTCAAGGGATGATCGCCAGATTATGATCATAAGAAGACGGATCACTATCAAGCAGGTTGCTTCAGAGGCTGGTGTCTCAACGCAGACAGTCTCGCGGGTGCTCAATGAGCGCCCCGATGTGGCTCCCGAGACGCGCCAGCGTGTTAAGCAAATCATCGAGCGCCTGGATTACCTCCCCAGCGCCTTGGCTCGCAGCCTGATCCATCAACGCAGTCACACCCTTGGGGTGGTCACCGCCGGATTAAAATTCATCGGGCCTTCACGCACCCTGCATGGGATTACCTTCCAGGCGGAGGAGATGGGCTACACCCTCTTATTAAAGGAATTGCCTGGTTTTGACACCAATGACATTGCACCCATTCTCAATTCGCTGATCGCACGTCAGGTGGATGGGATCATCTGGGCGGTTCCCGAAGTGGGCAATAACCGCGATTGGGTCATTGAACGTTTGCCGGCCTTGCCTGTGCCCATGCTCTTCCTCACCATGGAACCCAGACCAGGATTATCGGTCGTTTCCATCGATAATTACCGCGGCGGGCGCATGGCCAGCGAACATCTCATGCAGCAAGGTCGTAGGAAGATTGCCCACATTGCCGGACCGATGGATTGGTGGGAATCGCGCCAACGCAAGGCGGGTTGGGAGGATGATCTGAGTGAAGCCGGCCTACCACCCTCCGAACGGCAGGTCGTAGAAGGCACCTGGTCCTCCGCCAGTGGTCAACGCGCCTTCTATCAATTGCTGGATCAGTATCCTGAGATGGATGCGGTTTTCGCTGCCAACGACCAGATGGCGTTGAGCGTTTTACAAATTGCCTGTCAAAAGGGGATTCGTGTGCCCCAAGATCTCGCTGTGGTTGGCTTCGATGGCATCGCCGAAGCAGCCTACTTCTGGCCGCCGCTCACAACCGTCAATCAGGATCAACATGCCCTGGGCTGCAACGTCGTTCAGGAATTGGTTGCCATCATTGAGAGGATTGAGCAGGAGAGAACACCGCTTGAAGCGAAGGTACAGTGGCTGCAACCAGAGTTAATCATCCGCCAAAGCTCAACAGATTGATAAGTTAGGACCACATAGAGGAGAGGACTTGTACAAGAGGCATTCTAAAAATCATCCGCATTCGATCTAATTACTCTGCCACCCAGATCTTCAATAGGTGGTTTTTCGAAGGAATAACTCCAAGTGTAACTCAGGTATAAAAATCATCTTTCTGAGGAGGAGTTCATGTTGAAAAAGTCTGTATTCGCTGTCGTCATTGGCAATCGAGGTTTTTTCCCTGATCATCTCTGCAAGTCAGGTCGTGAGATTATCTTGAGTGTGCTTGAAGCGGAAGGCATCAAAGCCATTGCCTTAGGTTCGGAAGATACCCACTTTGGCAGCGTGGAAAGCCTATCGGATGCCCAGAAATGCGTTGAGCTCTTCAAGAAACACCGTGAGGAGATCGATGGCATCCTGGTTACGTTACCGAATTTCGGAGATGAGCGCGCCATCGCCAATACCTTACGTTGGTCAGGATTGAATGTTCCGGTTCTGATCCACGCCTTCCCGGATGATGCAGACAAGATGACTTTGGCGGATCGACGTGATTCCTTCTGTGGCAAGATGTCCGTCTGCAACAACCTCAAGCAGTATGGGATTATGTTTAGTTTAACCAAGCTGCACACACTCGACCCGCAGAGCGAGGGCTTTCGCCAGGAATTACGCCGTTTCAGGAGCATATGCCGGGTGGTACGCGGCCTAAGGAATGTTCGCATTGGCGCCATCGGCGCTCGTCCGGCGGCTTTTAACACCGTGCGTTTCAGTGAGAAGCTGTTAGAGCGAAGTGGGATCAGTGTCGAGACGCTCGACCTATCGGAGCTTTTTGGGCGGGCTGCCCGCCTGCATGAGGGTGATGCGGGGGTTAAGCACAAACTGGAACAAATCAAAGGCTATGTGCCCACAGAAGGGATCCCCTCCGAGCCGCTGCTTAAAATGGCGAAAGTGGGTTTGGTGATTGATACCTGGATGGAGGAAAATCTACTGGTCGCGAGCGCCATCCAATGCTGGACCGCCATGCAGGAATATTATGGTGTGGTTCCCTGCACGCTGATGAGCATGATGAGTAACCAGTTGGTGCCCAGCGCCTGCGAGACCGACATCGCCGGGGTTGTGGGTATGTACGCTCTGACCCTGGCTTCAGACAAGCCCAGTGCGATCGTCGATTGGAACAATAACTACGGTGGAGATCCCGAGAAAGGCGTCATGTTCCACTGCTCGAATCTTCCAAAGGACTTTTTTGTGGAGGAAGGGGCAAAGGATAGCCCAGTGATGGATTATCAGGATATCATCGCTGGTACGGTTGGAAAAGAGAACACCTATGGGACGATTGTAGGAAGGGTGCGAACAGGACCTTTCACTTTTTGCCGTGTCTCCACCGATGATCTCAACGGGCGGATTGCGACCTATGTAGGCGAAGGAGAACTTACCGACGACCGAATGAAAACCTTCGGCGGTTATGGTGTTTTCCGAATCCCCGATCTTCAAAAGCTGCTCTATACTATCTGCGAGAACGGTTTCGAACACCACGTGGCAATCAACCTCTCTCAGACCGCGTCCGTGATTCATGAAGCTTTTGAGAAGTACCTTGGTTGGGATGTCTATCATCATAAAGGGTAAGGTATTTACCAACGAGAGTCATCTAAACTATCAGCGGAACCAGTGCCGTTTGTGACTTTGGCTTGATGGAGCCAAACATGCTGCTTATCAAGGAATAATAAGGAACCTTCACTTATCAGCTGATACTACCGCGAGGAGTTCCTGCGATCGATGAAGACCAAAGGAAATAAACGCAGTCGTAAAGGCGAGACCTTTGACTGAACTCGAGCATAAACTGCAATGTGTTCGAACGCTTCTGGAGCATCATTGACTTGATGCCCTCCTTCTGCAACGCGTGAGCAGATTCGCCTGGGCGGGAAGGTGGGTATATTTTTGCCCCAGCCCATGATGTCGAAGGCGATGTTTCCTTGGAAAATATGCTGGCCTTTATTGAAATCATTCATCAGAAACCCGGTATTTGCACCAGTCATGAAATCAATATTAATGCCAATGCTGCCATGGTTTGATCTTCAGTCCTATTTTTCTATTTCGGGCTTTTTCAGTGCAGTCATCGATAACATCACTTGGCCTGCCTGGCGATGGAACATCACATCCTGATAAAATCCAACGATGGGATGATAAGTAAAGAAACTATGAATTGGGAGGTCAGGCTCAATGAGAGTGCTTCGACTACATGGACTTGGCGATCTTCGATTGCATCAGGAACCAGATCCAGCGCCAAAAGAGGGTGAGGTTCTCATAAAAGTAAATGCTGTAGGTCTATGTGGCTCGGATCTGCATTGGTTTGCGGAAGCCGGGATCGGGGACGCCAGGCTTACTCAACCATTGGTCCTTGGCCATGAATTCGCCGGAGAGATCATCGAGGGAGATCGACGCGGCGAAATCGTGGCCGTTGATCCGGCCATCCCTTGTGGCCGGTGTGAATTCTGCAGGGAAGGAAATCCGAATTTCTGCGAAAACTTATATTTCGCTGGACATGGCTTGAACGATGGGGCATTGCGAGAAAAAATTGCCTGGCCTTCGGCGAATCTGTATTCCCTTCCTGAGAATATTTCAGCAATTGAAGGTGTGATGCTTGAACCTTTGGGCGTGGCAATCCATGCGCTGGATTTGAGCCATATGCGAATGGGCATGAGCGTGGGGGTTTATGGCTGCGGACCGATTGGCCTGTTAATCATCCAACTCGCTCGTCTTATGGGCGCTTCGCAAATCCTGGCGACTGAGAAACTCGATCATCGTCTGGAGGCGGCAGAGCGTTTAGGAGCATCTGAGGTATATAGGGTAAAAGATGGGCAAGAGGCGGAAGCCATCCTATCGAAGACGAACGGCAGAGGTGTGGATGTCGCTTTCGAGGTGTCGACGGAGAGCGAGGCTGTGCAGTCGGCTATCGCCTGCGCCAGGTCGGGTGCGCGTGTGGTACTGGTGGGCATCCCGGATGATGATCGCACGGCTTTTCAAGCCTCGGTGGCACGCCGAAAAGGGTTGACGATCATGCTCTGTCGCAGGATGAAGCATACCTACCCGCGTGCGATCCGTCTGGTGGCGAAAGGACTTGTTGATGTGGGCTCTTTGGTAAGTCATCGTTTTTCCCTCGATGAACATCAGCAAGCTTTTGACTTCGCTAGTCACCGCAAAGGTCTCAAAATCGTCATTGAACCCTGATATTCATGGATAAGGAGGCTATCGTGGCAAACCCAAAATATGCGATCGGAATTGACTTTGGTACCGAGTCTGGGCGGGCAGTGCTGGTCGATGTCAATTCTGGGAAGGAGATCGCCAGTTCGGTCTACCCCTATATAAACGGAGTCATCGATGAAAGGCTGCCTGTCGAAGGGAAATCGGTTCAATTGGAACCTGAGTGGGCTCTTCAGGATCCGCAGGATTATATCGAGACCCTTAAGGTTACCTGTCCGGCCGTTTTAAAGGAGAGCGGAGTTGACCCGGCGGACGTGATCGGTGTGGGGATCGATTTCACTGCCTGTACGATGATGCCGGTGAAGGCAGATGGCACCCCATTGTGTCTGCTGCCAGAATTCCGACGCAATCCCCATGCCTGGGTCAAGCTTTGGAAGCATCATGCTGCCCAGCCTGAGGCGAATAAGATCAATGCCACCGCGCGCCAGATGAAGCAGGCCTGGCTTGATCGTTACGGAGGGAAGATCTCTTCAGAATGGTTTTTCTCGAAAACACTGCAAATCCTGGATGAAGCGCCGGAGATCTACCGCGCTGCCGATCGGTTGATCGAAGCAGCCGATTGGACCGTCTGGCAAATGACTGGCATGGAAACGCGCAACTCCTGCACGGCGGGTTATAAGGCGATGTGGTCGAAGCGGGAAGGTTTCCCACCGGATGAGTACTTCAAGGCGCTTGACCCGCGCATGGAGCATGTGATCGATGAGAAGATGACACGTACGATCTGCTCCATCGGCGATAAAGCCGGAGAACTTACTCCCCAAGCGGCGCAATGGACCGGGCTCAAACCGGGGACAGCGGTGGCGATCGCCAATGTGGATGCGCATGTCTCTGTGCCTGCGGCGACAGTCACCGAGCCGGGACGGATGGTGATGATCATGGGTACCAGCATTTGCCATATGGTTCTGGGTGAAGAGGAGAAGAGAGTGGGGGGGATGTGTGGTGTCGTCGAGGATGGAATCATCCCGGGCTATTTCGGTTTCGAAGCTGGTCAGTCAGGAGTGGGGGACATCTTCGCCTGGTATGTGGACAATGGCGTGCCAGAAGCTTACTATGAGGAGGCGAAAGCGCGCCATTGGAACATCCATCAGCTTCTGGAAGAGAAAGCCGCAAAACAAAAACCTGGCGAGCACGGGTTATTGGCATTGGATTGGTGGAATGGCAATCGTTCTGTCCTGGTGGATGTGGATTTATCCGGTTTTCTCATCGGCGCTACGTTGGGCACGAAGCCGGAGGACGTCTATCGCGCCCTGATTGAGGCCACGGCCTTCGGCACGCGCGTGATCATTGAAGCTTTTGATCAAAATGAGGTCGAGGTAAACGAGATCGTGGCATGCGGCGGGTTGCCAGAGAGAAACAAGATGCTGATGCAGATCTATGCCGATGTGACCGGCAGGGAGATGAAGGTGGCTGCCTCGCAACAAGCGGGGGCGCTTGGATCGGCCATGTTCGGCGCGGTGGCGTCCGGGAGCGAGGCGGGTGGGTATGACACGATCTTCGAAGCGGCCAAGCATATGGCGCACTTGAAGGACGAGAAGTACACGCCTATTCCAGAACATAAAGCGGTTTACGATCGCCTGTTTGAGGAGTATGTGCGTCTGTATGATTATTTCGGTCGCGGCGAGAACGACGTGATGAAACGGCTGAAGCGTCTGCGAGATGAGGTTCGGGGCTAATCGCACGAGAGCCATTCCGTCTCGTTGAATATCTTTCGATGGGAGGGCAAGGTATGCTGGAAGAATTGCGTGAGGAAGTCTATCGCCTCCATCTCGAGCTTCCTAAGAATAACCTTGTGGTATGGACCACAGGGAACCTCAGTGCACGTGACCCTGAGACAGGATTGGTTGTGATCAAACCGAGTGGTCTCCGCTATGACGAGTTGACAGCGGAGACGATGGTGATTGTTGACCTTGATGGGAGAGTGGTTGAAGGTGAACTGAAACCCTCTTCCGATACAGCCACGCATCTTTTTATCTACCGACACCGACAGGACGTGGGAGGGATTGTGCATACGCATTCCACCTTTGCCACGGCTTTTGCTGCTGTGGGTAAGCCGATCCCTGCTAATCTAACTGCGATGGGCGACGAGTTCGGCGGTCCGATCCCTGTAGGCGCTTTCGCTCTCATCGGGGGCGAGGAAATCGGTCGCGAGGTGACTAAAGCTATCGGGGGGAGCAAAGCTGTCCTGATGAAGAATCATGGTGTCTTTTCAATTGGAGCGACAGCCTTGGCTGCTTTAAAAGCTGCTGTGATGGCTGAGGATGCCGCCAGGACGATGTACTATGCCTTGCAGCTGGGAGAACCGATTGAGATTTCGGTCGAGCAACTTGCCAGGTTGCATCAACGCTATACAGAAGAATATGGTCAATAGGCCAATCCAAGTTGATAAGAGCGTCTGATCATAGGTCGATAGGATAGATACAGGGAGCCGATATTCTGCTTAAGAAGGGATAGGGAGTCCAACGGTAAGCCGTTGGATATCTGATCTTGGAGAGTTCAACCGTTGCCATAATCGAAGAAGCCCACGGAAGTGGGCTTCTTGTCCTCTCCTCCATTAGAAATGGCAACTTTAGGCTCCTCGGGCAGGACTCGAACCTGCAACCCACCGGTTAACAGCCGGTTGCTCTGCCTATTGAGCTACCGAGGAAAGGCACTCCCGGCTCAAAAGGGGTTATATGCGATCAATTGAACCACTTTCCGAGATAGATGTAAAGCGATGGGATTATAATAAGCCGTCTAAGAGGCGTCAAGATGACGGCTTGTCTCTGCCTTGCCCTAGGATATAATGGCCAGCATGAGTTTTTTGAAGTTATCATTAAGCGCCCTTCGCTCATATCGGGCCTTTCGTCTGGCATTATTCTTGATCGCTTTCATCGTGATTGGCGGATGGCTATTGGTAACACCTGAAGGGCTTTTAGGAAAGGCAGATGCGATTGGTTATGCAGTTTGCCATAGGATCGACTTAAGGTCTTTTCATCTGGGTGATCGTCCTTTACCTCTCTGTGCACGTTGTAGTGGGATGTATCTGGGTGCCATGAGTGCTCTCTTCTATTTTTCCATAAGCAGGCCACACGCATCACTTTTCCCACCGAGACCTCTGTGGATTCTCCTGGGTATTTTCGCGCTTTGTTATATCGTTGACGGCTTTAATTCTTATTGGTATTTGGTCAGCGGCTCAAGTTTGTTATATCTGCCCAACAACACCCTACGATTAGCGACGGGAACCTTCTTTGGCATCGCACTGGCCAATCTGGTCTACCCGGGTTTCAATCAATCTGTGTGGCATAGCCCGAAGGAGGAACCCGCTGTGCGCTCGTGGGGTGAAATGGGGTTGATCCTCCTTTTGGGAATAGGTATGATCCTGGCAATGGAGACTGAGAATCCATTGATCCTCTATCCATTAGCCTTGGCAAGCGCCCTTGGTGTGCTTATGCTTTTAACCATGGTTTACACCATGGTTCTGTTAATCCTCTTCCGACGCGAGGCCACGGTGAGCACATGGAAAGAAATTGTTCTCCCTTTCTTGGGAGGGCTGACTTTATCCTTTCTTCAAATTGGAATCATCGATCTTGGTCGATATCTATTGATGGGGACCTGGGAAGGGTTTCGTTTTTAAAGTTCCACTCGTAAGGAGGATTTATGGAAGCCATTGGGGGTGTACTCTCAGCCTTCGGTTTGGCCGCAAGCGCCGGGCTTAATGCCTATGTCCCATTGTTAATCGTGGCACTCATGGCGCGCTTTACCGATTGGATTAAACTTGCCCAACCGTGGGATGCGATAGGGAGCTGGTGGGTCATCGGCGCATTGGTGGTCTTGGGATCAATCGAATTCTTCGCCGATAAAATTCCAGCGGTCAATCATATTAATGATGCCATACAAACCTTTATCCGTCCTACTGCCGGAGCGATTCTCTTCGCTGCCAATACAAGCGTGGTTACGGACATTCACCCTATCCTGGCCATTATTGCTGGTTTGTTGGTCGCCGGTGGCGTTCATGCGGTGAAAAGCGCTGCCATACGCCCTGCCGTAACCGCAACCACGGGAGGAGCGGGGAATATACCCGTCAGTATCGCCGAGGATGTCGTCGCCACCGGGCTCTCCATTCTCTCAGTGGTCTTGCCTGTGGTGATTGCCGTGTTAATGATCATGTTTACTGCCTGGGTTGTCTGGTTGCTATGGCGGCGGGCGCGTCGCCTTAACGATACATATTGAAGACCGGAATAGTCGACAAGATGGATATCAGCGAAGGCGGCGTCAAAAAAGAGAGATTGATACGCTGATTGATCCACTCATCAATAAGGAGAAAAGGATGGAAGAAATGGCGCAAACCACAACGCAACCAAAATCGTCACGTAAGTGGTTAATCATTGTGATTGTCGTCGTCGTCCTGTGTTGTCTTTGTGCAGCATTAGGTGGGGCGGTTTGGTGGCTCTGGAAAAATGGCGACCAATTACTCAGGGATTGGGGTCTCACCTTGCGGGTGATCGCCCCGCTGATCGGTTAATAACGCCAGTACTATTGCCTGAGGATGGGCAAGGTTTTAGGGATAGGCGCTATCCCCTTTGCGCGCCTTTGGCAGGATAAAGGGGTATTGACGGTTTTCGGCTAAATCGATCAGCCTCTCAAGCGCATTTCTGGCCTGGCGATCCTCCCTGTGCGAGAGCTTTAATTTGGCGTACTCATCTTCGTCGAGAATATGCCAGCCTCCCTCAGGCTTCACCAAAAGATCGAGGGCCAAATCTTCAGCATAAATGTGTCCATTTTCTATTTGAGCAGGGCGGGTGATATTGCAATACCAGCCCTTTAAATGGCCATCGTCGACATCGTAAATCTCAAAAACGTTGTACCATTGATCGGTATAATAGGTTTCAATGAATCGATCATTACGACGTAAAATGATTCCATAGAATTCCATCTCTTCTCGATCGAAGTAGGCCTCTATCGTCAGGCTCGTTTGTGTTTTTTTTAGCAGAATGGCTTGGTAACACCAGACCTCCTCCCCATGTTCATTGAGTTTGTGGACGGTAATCCTCTCCTCCGTACGACTCATTTTTACACCTATAGTCGATCGGTCACACCTTCACACCCAGAGCTTCCAGTAGCTCAGCGACCTGCTTGCCGAATTCCGCTTGAGCGATCATTCCCTGGCGTCTAGGTCGGGGAAGAGCGACAGTCATAGATTTAATCACCCGACCTGGGCGTGCGCTTAGAACAATGACTCGATCTCCAAGGTAAAGCGCTTCTTCTACGTCATGTGTGATGAAGATGACTGTTTTCTTGAAGCGGTGCCATACGCCCAATAACCAATCCTGCAATTCGCGTCGTGTCAGTGCATCCAGGGCTCCAAATGGCTCATCCAACAGAAGGATTTCACTTTCAGTGAGGATTGTTCTTAGGAGTGCTGCGCGTTGGCGCATCCCACCGGACAAGGAGCTGGGATAGGACTCGGCGAACTCTTCTAAGCCGAATAGAGGCAACAACTCCGAGGCATGCGAGCGCGCTTCTTTACGACGGATTCCTTGTACCTGTTTTGGAATGATCACATTGTCGAGGACGCTACGCCAGGGGAGAAGCAGATCGCGTTGCGGCATGTAACCAACCCTTCCGAGACGATCCATGCAAATTTCGCCATCCAAACAAATCGCTCCTTCATCCGGTTCCAGAAGCCCTACAATCAGATTGAAGAGGGTGCTTTTTCCACTGCCGGAAGGTCCGATGATAGTCAGAAACTCACCTGATTGTACATGAAGGGAGATATCCTCTAACGCCTTAATCGTCAATCCATTTGCATGAAAGCTTCTGGTAACATGACGCAGTTCAATTTTCGTTGCTATCACAGAATTGCCTCATTGTTGTAGGGATGATCAACGCCTGCAAACCCCTATTCATTTCGGCAGGAAATCGTTTGTAAAAGCCTCGGCGGCCTCTAATGGTTGTTCGATGATCCCATATTGCGCCATCCAACTGGAGTAGTCCTCCCAAACACTCAGCTTTTGGACACCCCAACGAGGTGCATCGGCGCGATATCGCTGAGAAAGCCAGTGCTGGCTCTGGTAGACCAGCTCACGATCCAACTCGGGCGCCGCTTTAAGCAAGATTTCCGCCGCCGCCTCCGGATTTTCAATGGCAAATGTGTAGCCACGCGAGACGGATTCTAAGAAGGCGCTGATCATCTCGGGTTGATCTTGGATGTTCTTTTCCGCGGTGATGAATACAGGGGTATAGTAATCGGGTATGCAATGGAACCAGTCTTCCATCATGACGATATTTAATTCGATCCCTTGTAGTTCCGCCTGGATCCCCTGCCATCCATAAAAGATCCAGGCCAGGTCGGTCTGTCTTTCATCCAGAAGGGCAAGGGGATTGGCGAATCCTGTGTCGACGATTTCAAGTTTGCCGAAATCCCCTCCATCACATTCCATTAAGACTCGTAAGGTCGGCTCCTCAAAGGGGCTTCCAAAGGAGCCATAGCGTAAACCTCCCCAATCTTTCGGCGATTTGACAGCCAATTCAGCGACGGAAGCGAAACCTGAGGTGTTATGTTGGATGATGGCAGCAATGGAAACGATCGGCACACCGTCTGCTCTCGCCAGCGTCACCTGTTCTTGAAAACTTACACCGATATCCGCCGCTCCCCCGACCACTGCCTGTTCAGCGAAAACCTCCCCGGGTTGGATGATCTCCACCTCTAAACCAGCTTCGGTGAAGTATCCTTTGGATTGTGCAACGAAGATCCCGGTGTGATTGGTATTGGGGACCCAGTCGAGTATCAGTGTTACCGGCGTTCGTTCTATGGTCGGAGTGGTTCCAGTGGTAGCTTTCGGTCCGCATGCATATAAACTAACTGAAAGAACTGCAATACCGGTGAGTACGACCAATCTCTTCATCATCCTATCTCCCTCCTGGATAAAAATCCTTGACCAGACGGATGCATCATTATGCGCTTATTGAATTATGCGGTTTTTGGGCACAGAAAACAACGAATGCTCCTTCGCCATAGCCATTCTTAACACCCAGATAATCGCCCCTCAACCCGAAGCAGATTTTTCCCGTCGTTGTCATCGAGTTCGGAAGACCGAGTACGGTTTGACAGGTCTGAATAGATTCAAATCCGATATGTTCTAAATCCTTCCTTATTTCGTTAGCAGAATGGAAATGAGCTTCACGGTAAAAGGGATCGCCCTCCTTCTGACCCTCATAGATTTTTCCGAGCGGGCTGTCCTTATCAATAACACCCAAGATGGCATGACCTTCAGGCAGGAGGACCCGATATGCTTCTTCCAGCAGAGTGCGGAAATCTGCGACAAAGGGATCGACGGTGATGAGTAGGAGGAAATCAAATTGGTCCTTTCTGAATGGCAGTTGCTCGCCATATGCCTGGCATACGGAGACCCTTCGATCAAATGCTTTCTTTAACGCCTGGTATGCGGGATCGACTCCTACTTTAACATTGAAGGGTACTGCAAATCGTCCAGTCCCAATTCCGACCTCTAGGCCCAAACCCTCTTGAGGGACATAGCCCTTCAATGCTTTAATTTCGACTTCGTAGATCGATCGGTTCTCATCGAACCAACGGTCATATTCAAATGCCTGCTCATCGAATACTGAGATGCCAGGACCGGTGGCTTTCATTAGAAAATCCCTTCTCCCTCCCATTGTTCAACACGTTGGGAGGAATAGTACCAGGGCAAAACGGCTCTCTCGATGAGATAGATCAGCGAGAAGAGACCAATGCTGATTGCAGAAGTGATTACAATAGCGACAAAGACCTGATCCGTGGCCAGCGCATTCTTGGAGCGCAGCATATACAAGCCCAATCCGGCAGAACCACCGACCCATTCGCCGATTGTTGCCCCAACGACGCTATAGGTCACTGCCACACGCAAACCGGAAAAGAAAGATGGCAGCGCGGAAGGGAAGCGAACCATGCGCCATATTTGATTGCGTTCTGCACCCATAGCACGCAGGAGGGCGATCAAGTCCGGGTCTGTAGATGCAAGTCCATCTGCGGTGTTTACTGCCAGAGGGAAAAAACATACCAGAACGACGATCAGGATTTTTGGAAGAAGTCCAAAACCGAACCAGATGATCAGCAATGGGGCGATTGCCAGAATTTGTATCGTTTGAGAAGCCACCAGGATAGGGTAAAGCGCTCGCCGTAGAAATGATGAAAGGTCCATTGCAGCAGCGATACTCACGCCCAATATGACGGATATCACCAGACCAATTGCAGTTTCGATCATGGTCGTACCAATGGCGGCGCCCAGCAAGTGGCGTGTTTCCCACCCCGCCTGGAGGACCTGAAGAGGAGATGGCAAAATAAAAGCTGAGAGACCGCTGCGCACAGCTACCACATACCAAGCCATGATGGTAAAGAGGATTAGAAAGATGGGAGGGAAAACCTCC
The DNA here is from genome assembly GCA_964353875.1 of uncultured Anaerolineaceae bacterium. Taxonomy (GTDB): domain Bacteria; phylum Chloroflexota; class Anaerolineae; order Anaerolineales; family E44-bin32; genus MGNI01. Next base: position 32,437 of record CAYGXU010000002.1, read on the forward strand.
CGCGCCCACCTAGGAGTTCGACGCAATCTTGATTTCACATTACCCTGCCGTTATCAAAGAAAGATTGGATTGATGATTTACTTTCTTTTTCGATATTTGCCTACTTTTTCTTCAATGCTCGTCCCGCAGGTTTGATCGCCGATCTTGATAATGGTCATCACCTTTTGGGCTCCCGCTTCAAAACAGGCAAGATGGGCGGCTTTGGCTATTTCGAGCAGTTGATCCAGTGTGCCCTCCATAACAGTCTCCATGGGACCGACTTCATATTTAACCCCACTTCTATCAATCACTGCGATCGCCTGGTCAACCACCTTGAAGATATCCTCTGTCAATGGAAGGACTTGAATGGCAACATTCACCGTTCTGTTTTCATTGAGATCCATGGGTATTCCTCCGCTTTTGCTGCTGTCTTGCCTTGATCATTCCTCTCTCTTTGATCATCCATTCCCCGGGAAATTAGGCTATTGGCAATCCATCACTTGTTGCCCACTCATGCGCGACCTGGCGTGTGGATCGCAAGGACTATCCCACTGCGAATTTCCACTCTGGCAGTTTTACTCGTGAGCATATTGCTCACGCCCCGCGCTGGACCGATGCGTAGGGTTTCATCCGATAATGGATAGGCGAGGTGATAGGTTGTAATACCTTCAGCGTCACCGTCAAGAGGGATTAGACTGAGGGTATCCTCCGGATTTCCATAAATTTCACCGCCAGGGGGGCGGATGATCCAAGCAGTCTGTTCGCCATGCCAAATCTCAATATGGATAGAAGCGAGTTGTGGGTGGGTTAGCAAGAGCACATTGGCCAGGGTCATATCAATCCGACCACCCAGTGCACCTATCACAACGACTTTGTCGATATCTTTTTGTTTTGCGTAGAGGAGTGCAAGCTCAAGATCGGTCTCATCTTTTTTTGCCGGACTCGCTTCGATATGCGTTCCGGCTGCATGCAATCGCATTTGTGTATGCTTATCCAAAGAGTCGAGGTCGCCAATAACAACGTCGGGATGGATGCCCAGCGCCTCAGCATGATGTATGCCACCGTTGGCGGCGATGACCATGGAATATTCAAACGTTGCAAGACGACGATGCAATTGCCCGATTTCAGAAAGAGGTCCATTCGCCAGGATGATTGCGCGCAAGAGAAAATCCCTCCTCTGCCGCGTAGGAGGGATTTTTGAGGATTCATTTTCGCGATCCCTCCGCCGGCATTGTCCGGATCAGGTTCTACGGGTCGAGGGTTCGATGACCCTCCTCTCAGCCTGGTCCACCAGGCTCCCCGTGCAATGTCTGAGCGCAGTATAACGTATGTTTACATGAGGGTCAAGCGCAGCCGTCTGGCTTTGGTAAAGGAAGGGCAATGGGGAGGAAGTAGGATGAAGAGTGGATGTTTCAACTCACATTGAATGATAGTTTCAATCGAGGGGGTGTTTTGCGATCTGGATCGTACAAGTGGGATCACCGGCGGCAATGCAAGTTTTCTCTTCCACGAGGAAATTCCTGCCGCTGCTGATCCATAGCAGCAATTCCTGCAGCATGCCCACAGCCAGATGACAACAGGGAGCATCCGTATGTCGTTGCCAACAAAGAGGGCACTGATCGACAATCCACTCGTAATGATCATCCTCTTGCGTAAAATGAATACTTTCTTGGGTATAACGGTTAAATAAATCCGCAAGCGTTTGGATTCCTTTTTGGACCTTCATGTGCAATGGGAGCAATCGAAAGGAGAGGTCAGTAACGCCTAAGAGAGGACCGAATTCCCTCAAACCATTCTTAAGGCTGATGCGACCGACACGTATCGCAAAGCCTCTTCCGGCATGTGGACCATAGGTACTTTCGAGAGCCTCTTGAATTTGGGAAAGATGATTTAAGTGGAAGGCGTGTTCCACGTTGTTAGGCGGCAGAGTCCCGATTAAGTGATTGAAGCCAGCCAATTTCTGGACCGCGATCATCGCTGCTTGCCCCAGAATCTCTTCGTAGGATTGGATGAAGACGCGTCCGAATTTTTTAGGAATGAGAAACAAGGATATTTGCGAATTGTTATCGATCATTGGTCCTTTTCGGTGTCAGATCTGGGAGCTGCCATTCCTCAAGAAAACAATGCCGAGGAGTCTACCTGCATGGATATTGCGAAGTTGACCCTCTGGATCGCCGGTTGATGTCAACCAGACCCCCCTTTCATCTCTTCGAGAATACTATAAAGAAGCTCAAGGAGGATGGTCTTCACCGATTCTTTGTCTTGCGCGACACAGGGTAAGATTTTTATCTGGTGATCGATTCTCAAGGCGATACGGAGATCGTCCACATCCCATGCGTCGCCCAAGTCCTGTTTATTTGCCGCGACCACATAAGGTGTAGGCGCATAGGCGCGGAAGGTCTCAAGGATACTCTTGGCTTCGCGGAAGGTCTCAGGCCGAGCACTATCGACAATAACAATAAAGCCCAGCATGCCTTCTGAAAGGATTTCCCACATAAAATCGAAGCGTTTCTGGCCAGGGGTACCAAAAAGATAGAGCACGAGATCGTCGTCGACTGTGATTCGGCCAAAGTCCATGGCGACGGTTGTTGTTTCCTTAACGCGTTCCGCTTCCGAGGTGATTTTTCGCTCGGTGGAGACAACGTCAATTTCACTCACTGACTTAATGAAGGCGGTCTTGCCCGCATTGAAAGGTCCTGTGACCACCATTTTTACGGTCTGCATGAGTGAACCTCGCCTACAAGGATCGGATCCTTTGGATCAATCGGTTGACCAGCGATTCCTTTTGCTTGGTGTCCATTGGTTTAAACTGACGGGCTTGTGGTGGAAGAGGCATACCATCCGGCCGGACGACTCCCACCAGGCCGGCTTGAAGCAAGCCATAAACGACGCGTCGGATTTCAAGCTCATTCATCTTATTCGCTCGAGCAATTTGCGCAATGGTATTCTTAGGATTTACGTAAGATACCACTTTCCATTCTTCAACATTTAAATTGACATTTCGGATGTTTGCCCCCGGGCGATCGACGAAATCGAGTGCCATGTCCAAATTAGGAATTTCTTCTTTAAGCATTTCCCATTCTCGCATACGACGCGCACCCTCGATGATGATGTTTTCGAGGTTAAGGCGCAGGGTAATGCGACCATCAGGGGGCAGAACACCCGCGTCGAAGCGAAAGAAGCCCTCCCCCCAGGTGAATAGTTTGTAAACGATGTCGAGGAAGTATTGGCGAATACTGGTAAGAATATCCTGTTGGATAAGGTAGCCGGCATTAATCAAAAGCAAACCCAACTCTTTATCATTCTTGTCAGGGGCGTGCGTGTGTATCGCCCTGGCCTGGCGAGTTGTGATTAAGCCTGCGCGTAACAAAATCCCCGCCAGGGTCCCATCCTCATTGCCAAGCTGAGCGAAAATTAGCTTTCCCTCACGAAAGGATACCCAGGCCGCTTCGGTTGGTCCCTCGATGGTCAGGGTACCCGTCTTTCGGGCCAGGTTAATCAGATTTAGTAGTTGGGTGACGCTAAAATCGCGTAGATTACCTTTAAGCGCCATAGAGGCCTCATTAAGAACCTACTCAATCATTGGGAATTGAGATTATACCTGTTGGGGATAGAGAGCGCAAACGGATTCATCATGCCTTCCATCCTCCTTGCAACTTGCGGACATTCTCAACCGTAATAAAAGCTTCCGGATCGATAACCACGATTTGGTCCCGTGTAGGAAGGACCTCCTTTCGAGGCACATAACAATAGAGATAACTCACAGTACCCTCTTTTCCCTGTCCTGCAACCTCTGTCACTCCTTTGTCGTTCTTGCGTAGAGTTTCTGCAATCAACCTCCCGAATCGTACACTGACAATTCGTAATAAGCTATGCCCAGGTGCGAAGTGGGATTCTAAGGTAATCCCGATGACATTGCCCGCAGCAAAACCAGCGGCATAGGCAAGCACATTTAATAGGTTATTAAGATTGGCGATGACTCCAGCGATTACTGAGACGAAGAGCAATGCTTGAAGGAATCCGATAATCCAGGTCAGCATAGCCCGTCCGCGAACGAATATGAGCATGCGAAGTGTGGCAAGGGAGATATCTGAGCAGCGTAAAATGAAGATCAGAATAGGCATTAATGGAGCGGGAATTCGGCCCCAATGAAGCCCCAGGTCAAGTGCTGGTAATCCGTATATATGGATGCCCATCATGAGTAGGATCAAAATACTCGCGTGGGAAAAATAAAGCAAATCGCTATCTCCTCATGCACGCCAAAAACCGCGATGGAGAGGACGGATCTCCTCGACAGTGATAAAAGCATCGGGATCAATTCTGGAAATCTCGATTTTCAGATTGCGGATGTCCTTCCGTTGGATACTGCAGTTGATCACACTGACGGTCCCATCTTTTCCACGACCAGCCAATTCTGTTGCGGCATACCCAGAATTCCGGATTGCATCGACAATCGCATTCCCCCAGCGCGAACTGATGATGCGCATGTGAGCGTGGCCAATTGCCAGATGGTCCTCAATTATCATACCGACGACATTCCCGGTAGCAAAACCGCCTGCGTATGAAACTATATTCCAAAGGTTATCGAGATTATTCAACACACTGGTGATCGCCACTACCCAGAGGGCGGATTGAAAAAAACCAAGGACCCAGGAGATCGATCGCCGCCCACGGATGACGAAAAGGACACGCAACGTGTCCAGTGACATATCGGTCACCCGAAGCAGAAAGATCACAACGGTGATTAGAAATGGTGGGAGTGAAATCAAGTTCAGCATTTTTGTTTAAGCCCTATGCTCCTCTGGTATAGAAGGCACATATGCATTCTGAACATATTCCTTTAACATCCGTCGCATGCTGAATTGTGGAGCCAGCGAGGCGATGGACTCTTTTACCCATCCAATCCATTCATAAGGAAGATTATCGGCTGAGCGTTCGTAGTAGAGCGGGATGATTTGCTGCTCAAGGGTTCGATAGAGACTTTCGGCATCGGCAGCATCCTCAGCCTGTTCGTTTTCCCAAGTGCGATCCTCCCCGATAGCCCAGCCATTACGGCCGTTGTAGCCCTCTCGCCACCAGCCATCCAGGACAGAGAAATTCAGGACGCCATTCAATGCGGCTTTCTGCCCGGATGTTCCGGAAGCTTCCTTCGGTCGCCGCGGGGTATTCAACCAAATGTCCACGCCTTGGATGAGGTATCCAGCTAAATTAATATCATAATCCTCTAGGAAAACCATTCTTCCGCCGCACCTGGCATCTTTAACAATACGGTAGACTTCCTGGATCAGACGTTTGCCCGGGTCATCGGCGGGGTGAGCTTTTCCGGCGAAGATGATCTGGATAGGTCGATCAGGTCGGTTTAGCAGATTTAGCAAACGTTCAGGATCGTGCAGAATCAAGTCCGCACGTTTGTATGTAGCAAAACGACGGGCAAAACCGATGGTAAGGGAATAAGGATCGAGCAGGACACCGCTGGCGATCACTTGAACAGGATGGAGACGATTCTGCAGCCAGGGTGAACGAGCGCGTTCTCGCATATAAGCGATGAGTTTGCGCTTCAGGTGGATACGAACTTCCCATAATTCTGCATCGGGAATGCGCTCGATTCCTCCCCAGATTTCTGGATCATCCACGTGTTCGACCCAATCGGGAACAAAATAGGTATCGAAGAGCAACCGCAAACGGCGCGCAAGCCAAGTGGCGGTATGAATCCCATTGGTGATGTGCCCAATAGGGATATCCTGCTCTGATTTGTCTGGCCACAAGAATGACCACATCTTACGTGCGACTTCGCCGTGCAATTCAGAGACGCCATTTGTACGCTCTGCCAGGCGAATTGCCAGGATGGTCATGCTGAATACTTCTCCCCAGGGGTGATTGTGACGAGCGAGATCGATGAATTCATCCCGCTCGATCCCGAGTTGTGGCCAATAGTTCCCGAAGTATTTATCTATCATCCAAAGGGGAAATTCGTCGTGACCGGCGGGCACGGGCGTGTGTGTAGTGAAAACTGTAGTAGCCCGTACTTCTTCAGCGGCTTCCTGGAAAGTTAAACCATCAGCGAACTTCTCGCGGATACGCTCAAGCACCATGAAAGCTGAATGTCCTTCATTCATATGCCATACCGCAGGATCATACCCCAATTTACGTAACGCACGTACGCCACCCACACCAAGTATGATCTCTTGCGAGATGCGTGGTTCCATGTCGCTGGTGTAGAGGCGTGCAGTCAAACTCTTGTCGGCCGGCTGGTTTCGCTCAACATTGCTGTCGAGAAGAAAGAGAGGGACCAGTCCGACCTGAACGTGCCATAGTCGCAGGATTACTTCCCGTCCAGGGAGTTCAATGTTGATCGCTAGTGGTTCTTGATTGCTATCTAACACCGGATGGACTGGGAGTTCTGAGAAAGAGAGTGAGGTATAGAGCGCCTCCTGCCACCCATCTTCAGTAATGCGTTGTTTAAAATACCCCTCTGTGTATAGAAATCCAACCGCGACGAGCGGCAATCCCAAGTCGCTGGATTCCTTGAGATGATCACCAGATAAAACCCCCAATCCTCCGGCGTAGAAGGGCAAGGTTTCGTGCAAGCCAAACTCGGTTGAGAAATAGGCAATCACCTGCGCTCGTTGATTGGGATGAGCACAGGAATACCAGCCTCGATCACCGTTATTCATATAATCGGTGAAATGTTTGATTACGAGATCGTATGTATCCAGAAAATATCGATCCTGTAGTACCGTTTTGAGGCGATCTTGAGAGATCTCGCGTAAGAAACGCACCGGATTGTGCTCTAAAAGCTCCCATAAGTTGGGATTCAACAGCCGATACAATCTCTCCGCTTCGGGATTCCAGGTCCACCAAAGGTTGTAGGCCAGATCAGCCAGACAACGCAGCCGACGTGGGAGCTGGAATTGATGGTAGTGATTGTCGGAGAGATGATTGCATGATTTCATAAGCAGTAAGGGTCCTTTTCTCTATGTCAATTTCCGTTGTGCAGCCGGCTAATGCTACCACAAACTTCACATTCAAACGACCATGATTATCAAGGCAGTCAATCATGATCGTCTGCACTATGTCCGATTGGTTACCGATACTATCGAAAAGTTCGTTTTATCCAGCAAGGGCGGTAGCGCGGAAGCCAAAAATACAGCCGACCCGGCTTCCATGCCGGGCTGGTAGGCGGCGTGGAAGCCGCCTAAAAAATGTGGCCAGCCTGGCTTTCACGCCAGGCTGGTCGACAGCGTGGAATCCACCTCGGATTTGCCTCTCCAAGGACGGCTGACCGGTAGTTGATTGCCTGAATGAGTTCTCTTACCGCGCAGAAGCTATTCTCTCAGGAGAGGAAGCATCAGCAGTGTGGATTTCTGGATTCACGCCCGCGAATAAGTCCTCCTCCTTTAAATCCTCTGGTGCGGGTGGAAAAGCACGCATAAAGGTGTCCTGATGACTTCCCATGCGGAAAAGCCAACCAAGGCACCCTGGTCGGCGTAATCCAGCGTCGAGTTGGCTGGCGTGGCAGGCGATCGCACGAGCGTGAGCCTTCGACACGACATTGGTTTTAACACGGGCATGAATGGGATATTCGTCCTTGATGATATTGAGGAGATCGATATCCTTATTCCGCCCCCAATGGCGCGGATCTTGACCGAAGAAAGGCATTATCCGGACCAAGAAACGCAATGTCTTCATGGAGGGCGTTGAGTAGTATAGTTTCTGCGGCTGATAGGGAGCCAATCCATTGGGGAATATCGTGGGATCGCTGGATGCGTAAAAAGCTTTTAGGGTCGCCTGATGGATCGCAATATGATCGGGGTGGTGATAAGTTCCTTTAGGATCGAATGTGATCACAACCTGTGGTTTGATTTGTCTTATCTGGTGAGTAATTTCAGCTGCGACCTGATCAAGTGATGCTGCGCAGAGGGCACGTGGGTGCTGGTTGTCAGCACTCCCGGGCATACCTGAGTCGCGATAATCCAGGAATATCACTTCCGATAAACCAAGATGGTAAGCTGCGCAACGCAATTCTGCTTCCCGTAATTGAGCGATGGCGGCTCCCTTGTGAAGCAAGGATTCGGGGACATTACCCGCCTCTCCGCGCGTCGCACAGATGAGATACACCTGAACGCCTTGGCGGGCATAAAGGGCAAGTGTCCCGCCCGGGCCGAATGTCTCATCATCCGGATGGGCAAAAACTGCAAGTAGCCGAGGTTGTTCAAGACTCATGATCCGCTCCTAAGTTGTCATCTGCTTATGGTGAAGGGATTTCAAGTCCATCACCGATGGCTTGAACCACGATCCTTCTTCTTCTCGGTCGTATGTCAAAATCGATAAAGAGGATTTGTTGCCATGTGCCCAAAGAAAATTTTCCCTCAACAACAGGGATGGAGAGAGAGGGACCGAGGAGTGCGGCACGAAGATGAGAATGACCATTTCCATCGCCCCAACGCAAATTATGGTGATAATTCCCTTCTGGCGGTGCAATCTGATCGAGCGCTCTTCGCAGGTCATCCAAAGCGCCGGATTCAAATTCAATTGTGGTCAGAGCGCTGGTGGAGGAGGGGGTGAAGAGTGTAACCAGCCCATTTTTCAATCCGATCTCTCTCACTACTTTCTCAACATTGGCAGTCAGGTCATGCATATCAGCATTGCCTCTGGTCTGCAGATCAATTTCACAGTGATGAATCACGTTGCCTCCGATCGTCGTCTTCCTCTGCATTTCCTTTCGTAATGGCCATTCATCTACTTATGGCCTGAAAAGGATCAAGCCGCGCGACCCTAATCATAAGAGTGAACAGGCCCACAATCAGATGAGATTGTACCCCATGGAATTGCTTCAGGAAGTGTTCTCAAGAAAATCCAGGACGATTTGAAGGGTGGTTGTTTTTAGGGATTCTCTAGTTCTAGCTCGGTGCGGGTGCCCGCCTTTCCACTTGCTTTTGCCAAGTATTGCGCACTATCTGCCCGAGCGAGAATGTCATCGATAGAGGTATCCCCCTCACGTAATTGGCTTACACCTGCACAGAACGTCAGAGGTTGAATGGCAGGGGCGAGTTGGGTCCCATAGGCGGATATAGCTTTACGCAGCTTTTGAGCGACATTCTCCGCCCCGATAAGGTTTGTCTCTGGCAGCAGCACCGCGAATTCATCTCCACCGATACGCGCAAGTAGATCGGTAGATCGCAAAACCGCTTTCAACGAGCGCGCAGCGCCATGCAGAACCTCATCACCGAAGAGGTGCCCGTAGCGATCATTGAGTGCCTTGAAGCTATCGAGATCAAGGTAGACCATAGAAAGAGGGCGGTGGTATCGTCGAGCGCGTGCGAATTCCCGCTCGAGCTGGTCAATCAGGTAACGTCTGTTTGCCAGACCTGTAAGCGAATCGGTTTGTGCCATATCCGTTAAACGGTCAGCCTGATTGTGGAGGTTTTCGATGGTTCTATGAATTTGACTGGAAAGGGAATGCAAAATGGCTGCTGTTCCCAGGTAGAGGGTGATTTGACTGACGAGAAAAACGAAGGAGGTCGCTGGGTCGAAGGTGCTGGATGGAGTTATCGGTGTGCCCCAGTTTTGAAACCAATTCCACGACACGGAGATAATCGCTCCAATGGCGAAAGGATAAGTTGAAGCGCCGCCCACCAGGGCGCCAGCTGCCAGGATCGAGATTAAGTAAGTAGCACTGAGTAAGTAGATATCCCTGGGTAGCATGAATAAACTTAGTGTAGCGAAGATGAAGAGCGTGGAAGCGAGCAGATATCCAGCAGTCACAAGGCGGTGGCGAGAGATCAACCAGAGTACGCCTGCGCCGAGGATGGCCAGGGCTAAAATCGAGATCAGGTTGAATGCGAATGGATACGCTTTTTCGGGAGGGGTGAGCAGTTGGAAGGTAATCTCGGCGATTAACCAGACCCCTAAAAGGATATAGAAGACAATAATGAGGATGCGCGCCAACCGGACTCGGTATTCAAACAAGTCGGTTTGTATGCGTGGAGAGAACTCTTGACGAAATCGACGGAACATACTGGTCTATTTTCTTTATCGTTTTGAAGGTTTTTTGGAATCGATATTCCACTTATATTTTAGCCTGAATCCGAAAATATTGCCTGACCTTTATTACTTGATCTACAACCGGAAGTTCAGCAGAAACTGGTTGAATCGATATCATCAATCGTAATGCTACTTCTCAGGGAACATTTAGGAATTTGTGATAAGTCTAAGAGAAACTCAAAACGTCATCGGCTGAGGAGATTTGGATAGGTCCTGCTGAGATGGGATGAATCCGAATGATTTCTTGCCAGAGGTTCATTTCTAGATATCAGATACCAGAGGCAAAAACAGCCCGTGTGTCTCCTGTTATCATTTTGGCGATTCGGAATATTTCGTTCTTCTCTCCTTTCGTTGATGTCATGTCGGAGATTCATTCTCCTATCAATGCGGAAGGTTGTGGGGGTCTACACCGAACCGCCATGGCATACTTTTCCATGGCTCAGGTACGTGGCTTATCCCCACTCTCGGTCCTGTAGTTACCACGCTTGCATCGACCATTCTCTCACGTTCAATGAATAGAATCGCTTCGTTGTGGCAAAGGTCATGCCCGTTAAATTTGCCATCGATTCCCAGCGCCTGGCAAAGTTTAGCCGGTCCGTTGCTCAACTCCTTAGTTTCTGTGACCGGTCTTCGTTTGAACATTTGTTCACGTCCTTCGCAGGGCTTGAGTGCGCGGATAAGCACGGCAGCGGGGAAACTTTCGTGTTCTGTAACGATATTCAACATCCAATGCATTCCATAGGTGAAATAGACGTAAGCATGGCCGGCTGGACCCCACATAACCGCATTGCGAGCGGTCATTCCGACATGGGCATGACAGGCAAGATCGTCAATCCCAATGTAGGCTTCGGTCTCGGTAATCACTCCGGCCAAGCGATGACCTTCTTCATCCAAACGAACCAGACGTTGACCGAGCAATTCCCTCGCCACGGTGAGGGTGGGTCTAACAAAGAAAGAAGGTCCTATTCGTTCAGGCACGGGCATGGGTCAAGTTGGCAGTCAATGTAGATAGTCAGGCGAAAAAGATTCGGCCTTCAATAAGGGTTTGGCGAGATCAGGATGAAGCAACAAGCACCCGATTCATTTTATATTGCTACCCTCAGGATAGTGAGCAATAGCGGAACTATTCCTTAAGAACGGGTTGGAAACGAGGATCCTGGGCGACCATTAATCCTAGCCCTTCTTGTAGGCTAACATGGGGTTGATAGCCGAGTTTCTCGCGCGCCAGGTGGATATCGGCGCACATATGTGAAGGACCAGGGTCCTGGTCGTCAAGATACATCCAATCTGCGCCCGTGCCGACAGCATCGATGACATATTGAGCCAGTGTACGGATGCTAGTTTCCGTGCCACTGCCGATATTAATCACCAAACGATCGATGCCGGGTGTGGTGGCTGCGGCAACCATGGATTCCACAATATCCTCAATATAGATAAAATCTCTGGTCTGCAAGCCATTTCCATGGATCACCAGGGTTCCACTGCGGGCGGTTTGGCGCAGGAAATGGGGGATCACGGGAGGGTGAACCGCGGGTAATGGCTGCCCGGGTCCGTAGGCGTTGAAGACTCGCAGCGCCACCGTTTCGATTCCCCATAAAGACCCAATGGTTCGCACATAATATTCAGCGGCCAACTTGGATACAGCGTATGGTGAAGCCGGTTCTGGCGGGGTGTGCTCTGCAAGAGGCTGGACCGCTTGAAGCCCATAAACCGCGCCGGATGAGATCAAGACGACGCGCTTCACACCCACATCCCGCATCGCTTCCATCACACCTACTGTCCCTCCGACATTCACCGCGTTGTATTCGCGCGGATAGAGGACAGACTCGGGGACGGAAACCCTGGCAGCCAGATGATAGACGCAATCAACATCCTGGAGCAAGGTCCAAAGCTTGGGTCGGTCAACGACATCTCCGCGAGTGAAGAGGACATTTGGATCCAGGCGAGCGGGGTCTCCAGCAGATAGATCATCCAGCCCGCGGACCTGGTGTCCTTCGCGTGCTAATCGATTTGCGAGAGCGGATCCAAGGAAGCCAGCCGCGCCGGTCACAAAAAAATTCATCGTTACTCTACGTTAATGGGGTCGTTATTATGTTTAATGTTGAGGCATTATAGCACATGCTGTTGTAAGTGAATAAGCAGGTTGAGACGTGGTATCATGCATCCATGCGTTTAAAAGATATCCTGAGCATATCTTTGAACTGGGTGCGTCGGGTCCTTTGGATTTTGGTCCTAATCTTTGTCATGGGTCACAGCACGGTTCCTTTACGGGATTCGGTGGAACGCATACGGAAATATACACGCCAGAATGAATTTGAGTATCTGGGGTGGACCCTACAAGCGTTGGCCATCAAGTTTGGGCAATTCAGCCTTGACGCCGTCGCTTACATGCCAGAATCCGAACGATCAAGATTTGTCGTAGCCTACTTCGAGGAGCTCACTATGTTCAATGATCTTGAAGGTCAACTTGAAGAGGCTATTGCAAATCCAGAATTACAAGAGGAAGATCAGGCTTTAATCGAGCTTGGTGATAATACCGCGCGGCTTCGTACTGAACTGGATAAGCTCCAACCTATCATTGAAAGCATCCTGCAACAGCAAGCAGCCTTTGTGATCAGTGAGATGGGTGTCGATGTGGGAAGCAAGGTCTTCCCACCCATTTCTTTCAAATTCACGCAACTGCCATTGGCATTGATCGTCTCTCCGCGTGATATGATTCGTCAGGAGGCGAATATCCAATTAGTTCCCAGCCTGACCTTAGAAGAGCGGATCATGTTGGAAGAACAGGTAGAGGATGGGTTGGATGTCTCCTCTTTGGTTGTCAATATTGGTGGAATTGGCATCTATCCAACCATGGTTCTGGAAAGTAACTCCGTCGTCTGGGTGGTTGAGACCGTGGTTCATGAATGGATTCATAATTACCTCACCTTGCGTCCCCTGGGTCTAAACTATGACACTAGCCCAGAGTTACGCACGATGAATGAGACGGTGGCATCCATTCTTGGGACGGAGATCGGCGGGAAGGTGCTCGAGCGCTATTACCCAGACTTTGTTCCGAAACCTGCCCCTGAAATCGCCTCGCCATCACAGCCATCCTCAACTGAACCACCTGCCTTCGATTTCCGGACAGAAATGTATCAGACCAGGGTTCATGTGGATCAATTGCTAGCGCAGGGTAGGATCGTGGAGGCGGAAACCTATATGGAAGAACGTAGACAGATGCTCTGGGAGCATGGCTATCGCATCCGAAAATTGAACCAGGCTTATTTTGCATTTCATGGCGCTTATGCCGATAGCCCCCAAGGACCGGCCGGGAAAGATCCCGTAGGCGAAGCGGTGCGGAAGCTCTGGTTGATACTCCAATCCCCAGCCGAATTCCTTCAGAGGATGTCTTGGATGAACGACTTTTCCGACTTACAAAAAGCGCTCGATCTATTATCTACCACGCACTAATGAGGGCAGCTAATAAAGCCGCCCGTTCTGGCAAGCTGGCAATGTGGATGTTCTCGTTTCGGGAATGCGCCCCTTCTCCAATCGCTCCGAGCCCGTCCAAGACCGGGACGCCAAGGGAAGCGACAAAATTCGCGTCAGAGCCGCCTCCTGTACCCCCTTCGGAGAGTTGAATGCCGAGTTCCATAGCAATCGACTTGGCTCGGGAAAAGGTTTCATCCATTTGTCTGTCCCTGATCATGGGAGGGCGATTCCACTCGCATTGGATGCGAACCTGAGCGTCATCAAGGACTGGTTTCATTTTCCTCAAGGCCTCATCGACTCTTATCTGTTCCTCCGCTGTCTTTATGCGGATATCAACGATCGATTTACATCGTTCGGGCACGACGTTAGATCGGGTTCCGCCTTGAATACGCCCGATATTCATTGTTGTGCCAGCATTCGTATCTGCTAATTCCACAACCTTTTGAAGCTGGTATGTCATTTCTAGGATGGCATTAACCCCCAGTTCGGGTTCGGATCCGGCGTGTGCAGATCGCCCAAGAGTTTCCATCCGAATAAGTCCAGTCCCTTTGCGCCAAGTCTTCAATGAACCATCCGAAAGAGCTGGTTCGAGACATAAAACTAATTTGTGTTGACCCGCAAGCCGCTCAATGAGCGTACGCGAGGTCCCGCTCCCCGTTTCCTCATCGGAGGTGCAAAGCAGGGTGATGCGGCGATTCAGCTTCCGACTAGTTTCTATCAGTGATAAAACGGCTGAAATAGCAATCACGATTCCGGCTTTCATGTCAAGAACACCTGGACCGTATAATTTTTCCTCTTTTTCGAGGAGGGGCATTTCGTTCAAGGTGTCTAATGGATAGACGGTATCCATATGGGTAAGCAAAAGGAACGTTGGCTTCCCGGTCCCCCATTGAAATGTCCAATGATCTCCTGCTGAGGATTGGGGATAACGCTTGGTCTGCGCGCCCAATTGCTGCGCTTTCTCGGCTATTAACTGCCCGAGTCGATCGACAGCATTTTTATCATCCGTGGGCGATTCGATTTCTACGAATGAGTGTAAGAGGGAAAGCATGTCAGGGAGTTTTGAGGAAAAGTGCTCAATGGTGAAAAGAGTCATGCAAGGCTCCTTATTGGTCTTAAAATGGCGGGAAAGGACAAATATCCTCGGCTTCATAAATCGGATTGGCATAACCGAAGTACAGGGAATCGATTACCGTCTCTGAGTGTGATTGGGCGTATGATTGAGCAGCGGAACATCCTGCGACAATATCACCATTTGGAGCATATTCATTCCAAAAGGCCTCCGCCAACGCCGTGAAGGCCGCTCCCTGGGCGCCGAGAGGGAAATCGTTTTGAAGTGAGGCGAATGTGTTTTCGGCAGCGCTTCGATCCTCCAAGAGGAGGTGGGTAAGCATGATTCGAAAGCTGGCATAGGCTGCTAAATTAGCGCGTTCTAGCCCGGGATCAACCCAATCCTGCAGACTGTCGGTTTCAATTACTTCTTGATATAGGGCCAGCGCCGCTGCGAATTCCCCCTCCTTCGAAAGGCGATCGGCATCGTACAAAGCATGAATGCGATAGCTGGATGGAAGGAGAATATCAGATGAGGGGATGAAGGCATGCTGGGGAGAATCCCATGTCCATTCCCTTTTGAAGGGCCGGAAAGGACCAGCTCCAACGGATCCATATCCTGTTGCGATCACTCCGATTCTTGGATGGGGCGGAAACATGATTTCCAGAAGCGGATTGGGGATGTCATCCGTCGTCCCTTGGAGGACATTTGAGAAAGCATTGTTATCCCAAATCAGGATTTCGTAATGGCTGAAACACGTATGAGCGCCGCAGGTCTGTTGCGAGAAAAGGATATCCGCTATGCCATCTCCATTCAAGTCATCGGATGTCTCAATAATTGGCACGGTCAAATCCATGGAAGACGGTATGATAGAAGCCAATTCATAATTGTCATCGATGCAAACAAAAAGGAGAAGCGATCCTTCTGGCTTGAAGCTTCGAGCGGCCGGATCGATGAGGGAGAAGGCAAGGTCATAGAGGCCATCGCCCGTAAAATCCTTCTCCTGGATGGGATAATTGCCCTCGGGGAGCATGCTCTCATTTTGCAGAGTGGCCTCAAGTTGATCCGAAGTTGCGCCCGAATTGAGAAAAGCAAGAATGTTCCAAGGCATGGCCGAGTGGACGCCCGTTGCAAGGGATTGTTCCATTTGGGATGGGATAGGGCATGGCTGGCTCGTCTGTGGCTCTATTGTCGGGGTGATTTCAACGACTTCAATCGTGGGAGAGGATTCTATCTGGGTAGGGACGGCAGTGGAGCTTAGATTTAACAAAGTATTGCAGGAGAGCAAAGTCAGAACTAACGGAAATAGCAACTTAGCAATCGATTGTCTTACCACCGCAAATTCCTTTCATGGCGCAAAATAGCCCGGCATTGTTCAACATGATAATATCCCAACCAATCAGTACAGTCTATATTCATTTGGATTCTTGCTTATTCGAAAAAGGGGAATCTTGCTTTCGAGGCAAGGCGTTGACATTCCCACAAAACCAATTTATGGATCAAGCCAATTTTGCTTTGAGCTTCTCGAACCATTTTGCATCGATTTTTGGTTCTCGACCTTTGTGCTTGGGTAAGGTTGCCGTATACTGAAAGTATGGTTGAGGGAATATTTCTTCCGCCGGGATTTCCACTGGATCAATCAGGTCCGGTAAATCGTTTTATGCCTAACCTCGAGGGCGGAAGCATAATGTCTGCCTTGGAGAGGATCGGAGAGCCAGGCGATTTAGTAGTGGATCCGTTTGGAGCTTCGCCCACCTTGATCGTAGAAGCCGCCAAGGCTGGTCGGGCAGTCATTGTTGCAGCCAATAATCCGATTACCCGTTTTGTGATTCAATTGCATACATCTCCGATCGATCCATCCCTTCTTCGTGCCGCGCTAGCGCGTTTTGCGAATGCACCCAAGGATGGCAGTCGATTAGAACCATTCTTACTGGATCTCTACCGAACAGTTTGTTCCCGCTGTGGCGCCATGGTGAGCGCTGATTTTTACATTTGGGATCGAAGCAAGGGAGAACCGTTCCTCAAGAGTTACACCTGTGATCGCTGTGGGCAGAAGGTTGAGGAGAATACCACTGAAGTGGATATTGGGTTGGCAAATTCTTACTCAGGACGAGGATTGCATTATGCCATGGCTTTAGAGCAACTGGCCTCAGCAAGGGATCCCTACCGAAGGCATGCGGAGACAGCACTCAATATCTATCCAGGGCGCGCTTTGTATGGGTTGATTACATTGGTCAGCAAATTAAATCAATTGGGGTTCGATGCAAAGCTTATGGCTGCTGCCCGGGCGCTACTGCTTTACGCCTTTGATGCCTGCAATGCCTTGTGGGGCTATCCAGAAGGTCGGCTCCGCCCTCGAAGGCTAACCCTCTACTCGCAATACAAAGAGACCAATGTTTGGCGTGCATTGGAAAAAGCAATTGATGCCTGGACATTGGAGAGTCCTTCCATTCCGTTAATCGATTGGCCAAGTGCGAGTCTCCCAGAGCCAGGCACAGTAGCAATTTACCCGGGCTCAGCGCGATTGTTGGTCGAATCATTAGCGCCAGGAATCGCTCGTTTATTGTTGACGGTTCCGCCTCGCCCCAATCAGGCTTATTGGACTTTGGCTGCATTATGGGCAGCTTGGTTATGGGGCAGAGATGCGGCTTCCCCAATTAAGGCAGCCATACGAAGACGTCGTTACGATTGGAATTGGCATGCGAGAGCATTGTTGGTGGTTTTGAAAAAAGTTGTTGAGATTTTCGAGGAAGGGACTCCGGCGCTCATTTTTCTGCCCAATGTTGAACCCGGATTTTTGGGTGCAGCCCTGGCCAGTTTGGATGGTGCCGGCTTCCGACTGACGGGAATCGCACTACGAGTGGCTGAGGAGCAGGCGGTGTTGCGTCTGGCAACTGAGCGCTTGGGAGTGGCTCAAGAGCCAATCCCTGACTTGAAAGGGTTCATTGTTCAATCCGCCAAGCGAGTGCTTGAGAAAAGAGGAGAACCTTCTCCTTTTCTTGTCTTACATGCAGCAGTTTGGGCAGATTTAGCTGAGAGGCGTCAATTGGCTCCTTTATGGAAGGAGGACGATGGGAATCCATTGAGTCGATTGTCCGGCGAGCTTGAGGCTGCTCTTCGGGATCGCGAATTGATCCAGCGGCTCGGACGAGCTACCGAACTCGAGCATGGTCTCTATTGGCTGGTCGATCCTTCTGGAGCGGATAAGCCACAATCTGACCGCGTTGAAGAGTGTATCTTAAACTTGCTACGGAATGAGCCTGGGCTGCCGGAAAGTGAACTCTTCGAGCGAATCTATCAGATGTTCCCCGGCTTGCTCTCACCGGACGAACGGTTTGTGGAGCATTGCCTGCGTTCCTATGCGGAGCAGGAATCGCAATCGGGTAAATGGCGGTTGCGTGGAGAAGATTTATTTGAAGCACGCGCGATCGACTTAACAGAGATGCATGAGTTGTTGATCGAGATGGGATCACGATTGGGATTCAGAGTTGAAGGGGACGATCCTCTCATGTGGATTGACGAGAATGAGGGAGTAAAAAATCGATTTCGAATACAAGAGACCGCTGTTCTTGGGGAGGCGTTGGCAATCGGAGATCCACCCTTAATCATCTTACTCCCTGGCGGCCGGGCGATGCTTATTATGGAAAAAGTGCGTCGAGATCCGCGTTTTGGAGAGTGGCTTATGAAAGGAGGGAGAATTATTAAATATCGACATGTTCGCCGTCTGGCTACTGAACCCACCCTCACACGAGAAAATTTCGTACAGCGTTTGGCGATCGACCCACCAGATCATCAGGATCCGCAACTCCCCCTCCTATAAAATGATCTCCATGGTCTCGAACTTCCAGCGAAAACTCGGCCGATTTTTCTGCTGATCATATCTTATCCTGGATAAACCCAACCAACTTATTTCAGCTTGAAGATCTGACTAGATGCATTCCATCGAGTGTTGCGCCCTGTGTCCCACGAAGAGAGTTTTAGTAACCATCCTCTGCTATATTGCTGCTTACTATAATTGCCCATCTGCGCGCTGGGCTCTAAGGGGACGTGACAGTCGTCCTAATATCATACATGGTTCCTTTTCTGCATCATCATCATCATAATTAGTTTAATCGGAAGTCGATCATCGTATCCCCCCAAACTTCGACAGATAACCCCCCACTTTTCTAGCCGGTGGTCGGACTGGGCGAGGGGGTTTCGCTGGGAGTGGGAGT
>CAYGXU010000002.1:51298-68527 GCA_964353875.1 uncultured Anaerolineaceae bacterium
GGGAGTGGGTGTGAGCGTGGGTGTAGGTGTATCCGTGGAGGTGGGTGTGATCGTTGGCGTGGATGTGCTAGTGAATGTAGGGGTAGGTATGGGCGTGGGTGGCGCCAGATCAATCGTGAGATGGATGCGGTCTTCAGCGTTCCCGTCTTCTTGACTGCGTACGACTAGCCTTAAGGTGATCTGACCATTGCCGGCTTCATTCAGATCCCAATCCGTGAGCTGGTCAGGTTGCTCATGAGGAATGTCGCTCCAAAGAATCCGAATCCAGGTTTCTGGGTTATAGCCGATGCCGTAAGAAAGCACCCAGTCTTTGAAATTTCCAGTCGCAGATGCCCTGCCAAATATCGGGATGGGAGAGGTGGTGATCGTGGCACTCTCTGGCGGGAATGTAAGAGAGACAATCGGTCGCGATCTATCGGACTTGCAGGTTTCCTGGGGTATAAAGAAGATCTTATCCTCAGTGAAACCCAATTTCTCCACCCATTCTTTGCCTGCTTCATCCTCTTGTACCCATTTTCTGCCCCAGGGATCTTGGATGTCCAAACCAAATTTCTCTTTGACAAAATCAGGACATTCCTCAGAAGCTAACAGCAAAGTCCAGCTGTCAACCCAGACGTTCTGCCATAAATCCCGATCTTTGGGTAATGGTGGTTGATCGGCAGCGAATATTTCTAGACGATGTGAGGGACACCATTCTGATGGTTCAGCCCCTGAGATAGCACAGATTGCCTTCTCGATGATCCCCGCCGGCTGGATAAAGGGGCTGGGTTGACCGCCAGTGAGGTGGTCGATGGCGACCTGCATAAAGGTGTTCCAAATAGGAGCTGCTCCTGAGAGACCGGTTGTGTCCTGCATTGGAGTCCAATCTGCATTACCAATCCATACGCCGACAGCGATATCGGGGGTATGCCCCAAAGCCCAATTGTCGCGAAAATCATTGGTCGTCCCCGTCTTCGCGGCAGCTTGAAAGGGCAGATTCAAGACGGAATTCGGACCGAACATCGGGGTGCGAGCGTTATTATCTGAGAGGATGGAGTTGATCAAATAAGCATGTTCTGGGCGTATGACTTGCTCTCCAACAGGCGCCTCGTATTCGTACACTACTTGATTATTGTGGTCAACGATACGGGTGATGGCGTAGGGAGCCATGCGTAATCCACTATTCGCAAAAGTTGCATAAGCCCCTGTCAGTTCTAGGAGTGTGACTTCCCCGCCACCCAGAGTGAGTGCGAGTCCATAGTCACCCCGCGTCAATGTACTAATACCCAATCTGCGGGCGAAGGGTATCAACCCATCCTCCTGCGGCGTTGAAGGGTCGTCGTAAATGCCAACGAAAGCCAACGTCTTCACCGCCGGGACATTGTATGAATTCGCAAGGGCGGATCGGACAGTCACGGGCCCATGAAAACGATTATCGTAGTTGATCGGTTTGTACGGTGGGCGAGTATCATTCGGATTCCCAGAAGGCGGGAATTCAGAGGGGACGTCCCAAATTAGCGTGGCCGGTGTCCAACCTTTCTCAAAGGCAGCCACATAGGTAAGGGGTTTGATCGACGATCCCGGCTGGCGCGGTCGGATCGCCATATTCACTTGACCATCGATTTCCTCGTTATAAAAGTCAGCTGAGCCAACCATTGCCAGGATGGCGCCTGTGCTCGGTTCGATCGCAACCATAGCGCCATTGGACACATGGTGATCAGCCAAAGCCTGCACTTGTTCTTTGATCAGTTGCTGCGCCTGATCCTGCAAAAAAGGATCAAGCGTGGTGTAAATCGTGAAACCAGAACGGAAGATGGTTTGAGGGTCATAGCGCTGCTCCAACTCAGAGCGAATATAGTTGACCCAATGGGGAAAACGCATTCTGAAGGTGACCGGTTCGAAATCGTAATTGGCGATTTCCGCCGCCGCCATACCTGCCTCCTCGGCAGAGACACAAATGGGCTGCGGATTATTACCAACGTAAATGCAGCCTTGCTGAGCACTGGTTGCTGCCATGAGGGAAAGTACTTGCCAATGTCGATTGAGAGTCGCTTCACGGTTAGAAAAAATGTCATATACCGAGGGCGCTTGGATCAGACCTGCCAGGAAGGAGGCCTGCGCCAGGGTGAGGTGTTCTGCAGTGGTATTGAAGTAAGTTTCTGCTGCTGCTTGAACGCCATACGCCATATTGCCGAAATAGGCTTGATTTAAATAGAGTTCAAGGATTTCATCTTTAGAATAGCGTCGGGTGATCTCGGTTGCGAGCAGCACCTCACGGATCTTACGCATCGCCGTAATTCGAGAGCGTTCTTCGGGGGCGAGCAGCAGGTTTCGAGCAATCTGTTGCGTGATGGTGGAAGCTCCGGATGCGATCCCCTGTTCTTGGTAGTTTTGCCAGAAGGCTCGCAGCATTGCAAATAGATCAAATCCGGGATGACTATAGAATTGCGAGTCTTCCGTGGCGACTGTAGCAGCCACAATATAGGGTGAGATTTTCTCTATGGGAACGTAGGTGCGGCGGCCGGCATTGGGATCGAGGATCTCATAGAGTACATTCCCATCACGATCGAGGATGCGGGTCGTCTCAAACTGGGGAGCTTTATTTTGAATTTCTTCAACCGAGGGAAGGCCAGCCATGAGGGTGGAATATTGATATAGGCCGAAAGATGCGATGATGATCAACACGATGATGAGGATGAAGATGGCCATAATCCCCATCCGCAGCAGACAACCCCCGCAGCCGCTAGCATTGCTAAGGAAACGAGATCGAGGTTTTTTCGCTGGGGGTGGAGGGGAGGCAGAGATGTATGCTGCTCGTGTAACTTGTGTGGCGCCGAGATCCTTCTCCGGGACACGTTGCGGTAAATGCCTACTTTCTGAACTGGCACTAGGCGGAGTGTCATCAAGATAGGAAAAAGACTGTTTAGTAGTTTTAAGCTGATGAGGGTAGAGCGTAGTTTCATCATCATGGATCTCATCATCGTACACAAGACCTTCATCCCGGGTGGAGGCTTTTTTCGCGGACTGGTAGAACCAGGGAGTGGACACAGCCGAGTCCGAATCCTCAATCGGTACACCGCTGACAATCCGCCTCAGACGGTCAGCGATTTGTTTTTCTTGTGCCAGATCGGGGGCATCATCATCTTCTTGTTTAGGGTTTGGAGTGCCATCCACAGATTTACTCTCTTGATGTGATGGCGTTCGGGCAGGGTTTGTGCCCTTGAGGATCGCGGAGCTGGGAGGGGTTTGCCCAAAAGTCAGAGCATCCGGGGGATGTTCCTCTGGAATTTGTTTATCGAAAGGCTGATCCTTTGATGATGGATCTTGTTCATGGAAATCTCGCTCTGCTGATGGCAGCTCTTTTTTTGATAAGATTTGCTCGGAATTCAACCCGTTGTCCATTGGAGAGAGTCTCCTGAAAACCTGGACTGAGTTGCCCGCAGGATGAACTGCTCGTGGTGGTACTTCAGGTTTGTCTGCTGAATGGATATTTCTTGAGCTGATCGGTGACTCCGGTTGATCTCCTGAACGCTGCGGTTCTTCACGATCGACCGGCTTCTTACGACTTTTGCGCGGTTTTATGGACGAAGGTTGAAATGATTTAGATGAACCTTCGCCTGATTTCTTCGAAATGTTCCCATCAAAGTCAGAGTCTTCTTCCCTATCGTTTGTCATTGTTCGTGATTATAGCACTGAGATCCAATCAGAAAAGCGTCCTATTCGTCCATTCATTACGATTGCATTATGGACGATTATTGTGGGCATTATGTTCCCCAGAAGGGGCACATTGAACCAGGACAGAGAAACATCCTTTCATCACGATTTGATTGTCCTGGTTTTTTACACTCACACCCAGAATGATTACCCCGCTGCCAAGGCGGGGTAATGGCTTAGTATCCCGAACGGTGATATCGGCATGAATGCTATCACCAATAAAAACAGGCCGGCTGAACTTCCATTCCTCGATTTCTCGAAATGCAATTACGGTGCTTTCCAGGAAGCCTGTACGCGTCGCCAATCCGGTGACAATGGATAGGACCAATAAGCCATGAGCTACACGCTGACCAAAAATTGTGTTTTGTGCATAGTTCGCATCAGTGTGGATTGAATTAAAGTCGCCGGATAACCCAGCAAAATTAATCACATCCGCTTCGGTGATTGTCCGTGCTGGTGTAGTGATCTGAAAACCATTTCGAAATTCTTCAAAATATAAACCACGACGGGATATTTGAGCCTGCATTTGGCACTCCTCACGGCTTTGAATAATTCTAGCACGGCTTTGACCTTTCGCGCTCCTCTCCGTACAATTCACCTATGCGTGAATGGTCACTCAATTCCGAATCCCCTTTGGCGCTGCGTATTGCAGCCGATATTCGTGTTTCCCATCCGGATTACATCGACGATCAAATATGGGAATTAACCTTAAAGGGAGGCTCGCCTCCCGCAATTGCCATTCAGACATGTTATGGGTTTCGGGCGAGGGCATTACGGATCTTTCCAGGCTTCAGCCTTGGCGAGGCCGTCATAAGTGATCCAACGCAATTTCACACGGCTCCTGAAGTCAGGAGTTTCCTTCCCAATTATTTGCGCGTTGCCTTTGCGCCTTTTGCTGATTTAAGTGTTCAAGCGGAATATTGGGTTCAAGACTCAAAAGTTCTTACTGGTCGCTTCCTCCTGCGCAATCGTGGAATGGAGGAAAAGATCGTTCAATTCCGTTTGCATGCCATCCTTTGGCCGGACGACGAAGGAGAACGATTTGGTGAGTGGCAACAGATGGGTGTCAGCTCGCTGGCCGGACGGACTGGCAAATTAGCTCCCGTAGTTTTTGTGACGGGAGGGGCGGTTGTCGAGCATCTGATCTACCCGGCTTTGGTTGTTAAGATCCCTATTGCAGCAGGATCGACTAAGTCGCTCCAATGGGCTCATGCTGGTCAGGGCCAACATGAAGCCTCTTTCGAAGCAGCTCGATCGGCGGTATCTCGTCCATGGGAGCCTGAACTTGCACGACTTGAATTATTAAACAACTCCATTGTGGATATCGAGACCGGGGATCCGGATTGGGATGCTGCTTTGAGTTTTTCTCAAATGGCGACTATCGGAAGCTATCTTGGGTCGACGCGCTCGCTGCCATTTCCGTCCTTTGTGTTGACACGTATCCCCGAGAGAGGCTATTCCCATGTGGGGGATGGCAGTGACTATAACTGGCAGTGGGATGGCCAGACCGCTCAGCATGCATATGGCCACTTTATCAATCTCTTACCCATCGCTGCGGACCTTGCTAAGAGTGTTATTCGTAATTTTCTAGCTGTACAACGTCCGGATGGCACGATTGATTGGAAACCTGGTCTGGGAGGTCAAAGGAATGGAGCGCTATGTGTCCCTCTCCTGGCGACATTGTCTTGGAAACTCTATCAAAGGACTGACGATTCGGAATTCTTGAAAGAGTGTTTGCCAGCTTTGGTTGAATTTATGGACGTTTGGAATTCGTCAGAGCATGACCGTGACGGGGATGGTCATCCCGAGTGGGATCATACAGCCCACATGGGTTTCGATGATTGCCCTACTTTTGTCCGTTGGCAAGCCTGGGGTCAGGGGCTCGATATCACCAAAGCTGAGACTCCCGATTTGGCTTCTTACCTCTATCGTGAATGTTGCTCCCTTCTGGCCATCGCTCGAACACTTCAACGGGAGGATCTTATATCGAAAATGGAAACCCGCGTTGAACAACTTCGGCAAGCAGTGGAAGCAACGTGGTCTGAGGAGAAGAGCATTTATCAGCATATTGATCGCGACACCCACATTTCCACTCCTGGAGAAATACTTGGGAGCGGTCATGGAGAATTCACTCTTGAAGTCCACCGCGTCTTTCCTCAACCTGTACGAATCCTGATTCGAGCCACAAGTAAAGAAATCCACACCCATGCCGTGCAAGCGTTTATCTATGGGCGCGGAAGGCGAGGTCGTCACCGAGTGGAGCGCCTACAAGAACAGCACTTTCAATGGTTCATGACCTTGGGGACAGCAACAAGCGAGAAAACATATATGGAGGTCGAGCGGATCGAGGTGCGCGGTTTAAGCGAAGCCTTTGAGACTGTCATCTCAACCGCGGATTACACTCGCCAGGATATCAGCCTATTATTACCGCTTTGGGCTGGGATTCCCGATCCATTTCGAGCGGAGAAGCTGGTTCGAGGGACGATCATGGACCCAAATCGATTTTGGCGACCTTATGGGATCGCCGCTTGCTCTGCCCAGGATCCGGCATATCCATTTGCCAATCCACAGGGCTCAGGCGCTATTTCCATGCTCTGGAATAGCATGCTCGTAGAGGGTTTGCTTGATTATGGTTATGATCAAGAAGCGGCTGAATTGATTACTCGGTTGATGCAGGCCACGATCCGTTCCTTGCGTGAGGAGAAAGCCTTTCGAGAATACTACAACGCGGAGAATGGCTCAGGCATCGGAGAACGAGATCATCTTGCTGGATTGGCTCCGGTCGGTCTTTTTCTACGAACTTTGGGCGTGTATCTCATTAGTCCGGATCGAATGGTTCTACGGGGTGTCCATCCCTTCCCATGGGCGGTTACGGTTCGTTGGATGGGGGTGGTGATCCATTGTTTTTCGGATCGGAAAGTGGTGATCTTCAATGATGGTGCGCGGCTCGAGATTGAGGGCGAAGAATTTCAGTTGGTTGAGCGGCGTGAACAATAAATTGGGGATGATCTTTTCGAACCTTTACCTTATTTGATATGGCACCTGGGATCGCAATCTCTTTGCCATGTGAATATGGTTGTTATCCCACTGACGAAAAAACGAAAATGAGGACTTGTATACTTTGGCATGATTTCTATTCTTGCTGAGGGTATCAGAATGAAGACAAGCTGTTACAGCGATTTATTCCCAACTTGACAGTCGAGTCTAGCTAAGTTTTTCAGGAACAGCATTCATGTTGCGTGCCTTACCTGCGTGTGGATTGTGAACTATGTAAGATTTCTCGTCTCCTTAAAGAAGACCAAAGCAAGTAGTGTCAGCAGAGCCGTCCCAATACCTGTAGCCAGCAGCGCATTTGTCGCGCCGATATGATCTCCGATTGAACCGATCAAAAGCGATCCAAGGGGGTAAAAACCGCCTAATGCCCAGGTGTAACTACTGATCACTCTCCCTCGTAACTCATTGGGAACGAGTAATTGAATGAGTGTATTGGTTAACGCAAGCTGGCTGATGATGGCGAAGCCTGCAGCCACCAGAGCAAGGAAGGCGAAGATCGGTTGCCTTGCCAGAGCCAAGCCAACAATGGAGAGCGCCAAGAGCATTCGGCTGGCGATGAGTAGATGACCCTTATGGAGCGAATCGCCTCTCACAGCCAATGAAAGGGCGCCGATTAATGCGCCTGCTCCCTGAGCTGCCATCAGGCTGCCAAAGCCCTCAGCCCCCGTCTGCAAAACATCTTGGGCAATGACGGGAAGCAAAACCAGATATGGAAAGCCGATAATACCGAAGAGAGCAATCATCGCAACCAGTCCCAGGATCTGTCTCTGGCCGAATAAGTATTGCATCCCGGTCCAGAGGGAGCGAAAGCCGTTCTCTCCAGTATTCGGACGATCAAAGGGCGGCATGCGCATAAGCAATAGCCCTGCAATCACCGCAAAATAACTCACAGCATTGATGCTGAATGCGGGGGCTTCTCCCAGGCGCGCGACGATAAACCCTCCAATCGCCGGACCGATGATCCTGGCTCCGTTGAAGACCGAGGAGTTTAACGCGATGGCATTCATCAGATCCTTTCGTTTTACCAAGTCTGTGTAAAAAGCCTGGCGAGCGGGCATGTCCAATGCATTACCGATGCCCATGAGCAAAGCCAAGAGAATGATATGCTGGTACTGAATCACATCCAGATATGAAAGTAGTGCCAAGGCGGCTGCCCCGAGGCTAAACCAACTCTGCGTGATGATGAGTAATAAGCGGCGAGGTAAGCGGTCAACGATCACTCCCATAAAGAGCGAGAGAAGCAAGACAGGAAGAAAGCCAGCGAAAACAACCGTGCCGAGCTTTAATTGTGAACCAGTAAGTCGGTAAACGAGCCACTGCTGGGCAGTGGATTGCATCCAGACGCCGATCAATGAGATTAGCTGACCGAAGAAAAATAGGCGAAAGTTGCGATAACGAAGTGCCTTTAGCCCCTCAGGCCAGCGCAATCCGAGCTGGAGGTAGGGGGATATTTGGGGCGGAAATGGTCGCAAAGGTACCTCAATGGATTTCAGAGTTGGCTTGAGGAAGGCGTCCCCTCATGGATGGTCTCCACTTGATAGACGAACACATCTGGGTGACCTTGCCTCCATGCATCTGAACTAAGGCCGGCTTTCTCGCAGAGCATGGTTAAGAACATGGAGGGAGAGGAGATTTTCTCCCACACTTGTGGTAGGAAAGTAGCGCGTCGTGAACGATCACTTATGATCACGCCATCGATCCCAGGTCGTAGGAGCTGAAGCAATTCATCTGCATCGCGATATTCAAGTTTTTGTGGCTGATTCAAAAGAGAAATTTCAATTTGAATAAGATTCACCTCTTCCGGGGTGACAGGCGGGAAACGAAAGTCATGCAGTGCAGCAGCCATGGCATGTTGTCGTACATCTTCCGCCAGAGGCAATTGGGCTTCCAGGGTGCCGATACACCCCCGCAGGGCATTACCGCTTGTGAGGGTTACGAAGCTAGCTCCCTGTTCCTGTAGCAGCTTTGGGAGTGTACTGAGATCGAGCGCTGCAAGCTGCTTTCTCTCAGCAGCTGCGCGCAGCGCATCGCGAGCTAATACGAGTAATTTCGTTTTCATATCTTCAGGTAACAACGATCTCACCTCAACTCTATCGAATGATCAATAGGATTTCTTCGAGCTTTCTTGAAGCGCATCAGCTCTGAAATGCTTCCTATGTGAATAAGCGCTAGACATCGGCTTGCCAGTTCTTCTTGATCAAGACGAATGAGATTGATTTTCATCCATCATACTGTCCGTCGCATCGGGGGTCAAGTGGTGATCGGACTCGAAGAGCACTCGCAGGACGCAATGGTAGAAAGAGGACAAATCCGTAAGACCATGTGAAAAGCGCTCGCGTGCTTTCGCCTCACCGATTATTATAGCGGGGACAGGATTTCGAGTATGGCCGTGTGCGCCTGTATCTTCAAGATTGCCGTGATCAGAAATAAGGAGAATAAGATCACGATCCAACTCCCACGCTTGGACCAAGCCCTCAAGTACATGATCGAAGTTTTCGAGAAGGTTGACGATTTCCTGGTAGGTTCCCCGATGGCCGGCATAATCCCCAAGCCAGTAATCAAACCAACTCAGATGGGTCCGCTGGCCAAGCAAGGCCAAACATGTACCTGCTTCCCGAGGTGAGCAGGTTGGAATAGGAGGGAAATCAGGTTGCGCCATCCAACCCTCGCCTGTGAAATCCGGCGATAGGGCATGGCCATTTTGAAGGTCCTCAGCCGTAGAGAGCGTCAAGCCAGTGGCGGAAAACGCCATAGGGATGGCTGAGTAAAGCCGGTGCTTGCTACGAATTGCTTCGAAATAACGGGGAGGATACGCATTTAACAACGCTGTCGAGCCACCCCTGCGTTGCACTTCAAGGAAGAGATTGTTTTCATGAAGTGCTTTAATAATGGCTGGATTCGGCTTAGGGCCGTAGTGCTGACCTAATTCGGCTGCTAAATTGCGTCCCGTTAGCAGAGCCGCCTGCCCTGTGGCGGATTGCGGCACCCCAGAAATACCCATTTGAGCATCCACAGCAAATAGAGAAGCCCGTGCGCCTACGAAGGGCGCGCTGTCGACGATAAGACGATGCCCCTCGAGGAGAGCTTCGAGGAAAGGCATGTGTACCCCCACGAGGGGATTCGTGTTTGGACAATTTGGGCCGAGGCCGAGACCATCAAAGAAAAGGACGAAAATCCGCGGCATTATGCAAGGCGCCTCATCTTGATCCAGGCGGAAGGTCGTTGTCCGGCAGTGTCGTGACCAATAGTCAATTCAACCGTCTTAAAACCATCTTGAAAGAGTAAATTAATGGCGTCAATGGTCGGCAGATTGGCGTTTGCCCCTGTCTCGATACCGATCCAAGTGTAGAGTAGGTAAGTTCCAGCTGGCTGGAGAACTTGATGAAGGTTTTTTACATAAAGTCTACGACTGAGATGGGAGAGGCTGTGGAAACAACCGATGTCGAGCACAAAATCGAAGTGCTCGTCGATATTGCCCAGATCGGAGACATTGCCTTGGTGGAAGAGAGCTTGCACACCGGCGTGTTTAGCTTTCTTGCGTGCTCTCCAGATGGCGAGAGACGAGATATCTGTCCCAATCACTTGCCATCCATGTTGGGCGAGGGCGATGACATTCGTCCCTGTTCCGCAACCTAGATCGAGTGCTCGACCCGCGGGGGCGTTCCTTATGAACTCTAAGAGTTCCGGTGGGGAGATACCCTTGTCCCATGGGGTTTTTCTAATAAAATAGCTAAGCTCAAAGAGCAGGCGTCGGATCATGGCTCGTCAAGGGATCGACGAACCTCGTTAGGGTCAATTGCGCCGACGGTTCGCCAAAGTTCTTCCCCATCTGCATCGAAAAAAATGAATGTGGGTGTGAATTCGAAACGAAACTTCTTCCCAAGGAGTTGTCCAGCAGGTTCCTGAATATTGACCCGGATCACTTTCAACCGCCCCTCGAATTCGCGTTCAATCCCATCCACGATGGGTTTCATTGTTATGCAACCCAGTCAATAATTACTTTGAAACTCGAGCAATACCGGTTGACCCGCTCCGATTTGCGTTAAGACCTCCTGAGCCTCATCCGAGGTGCTCCTGCCTGGGCGGAAGAGTAGAAAGGCGACCCCCAATCCCAGCCCGAGTGCGACAAGGGCAATGATATCGTTTGTTTTGACGCCATCGCGTACTAAGATGATAGCCAAAACGATGAAAGCAAGCAGAGATAGAATGGTAAATGAGTGTTGATTAAGGAAGGACATGACACCTCCTATACATACCCATGATTCTATCATCGAGTCAGAAGATCAGAGCAAGCAATAGGCTCTAAGATTTCGGAATAGGCTTATTAGGGAGAGGATGAGCCCGAGATAGATGTATTCTGGACTTCGGAAGAGCAATGCTTTGACAACAGTCATCTCCTGCCTTACAATCCACACGTCTAGCTATTTTTGAAAGAAGGAAATTGATCTTATGAAAGAATATGGAACAGAAGCGATCCGTAACGTAGCCCTCGTATCTCATGGTAGCGGAGGAAAGACCTCATTGGGGGAGACGTTCCTGTATCTAACCGGGGCGATCAACCGCATAGGAAAGATTGAAGAAGGGAATACAATCTCGGATTTCGAAGATGAGGAGATCCGACGCAAGCTCTCATTGTCGACCGCGGTGTTGCCTGTGGAATATCGGGATTGCAAGATAAATTTATTAGACACCCCGGGTTTTGCTGATTTCATAGGAGAAGTAATCTCAGCTTTGCGCGTCTCGGATGCTGTCTTAGTGCTCGTCGATTCGGTTTCGGGTGTGGAAGTGGGTACAGAGATTGATTGGGAATACTGCAATAAATTTAAACTGCCTCGCTTTGTAGTGATCACCAAGATGGATCGCGAGAATGCCAGCTTCCAACGAGTGATGGAGACCCTAAAAAAACTGCCCACGGATTCCACTTTCATCCCGGTTCAATTACCATGGGGCGAGAAACAGGATTTTAAAGGTGTTATTGATCTTTTATCGATGAAAGCACGACCAGGGGATGGCAAGAAATCCGAAGACATCCCAGCTGATTTTGTTGAAGCAGCGGAAGAAGCCCGCATCGCCTTGATCGAAGCAGCAGCGGAGGGGGATGACGAATTATTAGAAAAATACCTCAACGGGGAAGACCTGACTGAGGATGAAGTTGCAAAAGGTTTCAAAGAAGCTGTTTTAACGGGGAGGTGTGTACCTATCTTTGCCACTGCCGCGACAGCGAACATCGGTTGCGCTCCATTGTTGGATGCCATCGTCGATTTGTTGCCCTCACCGGCTCAAGCAGGAAATGTAGTCGTGGAAGGGTCGGGTGGAGAAGAAATTTTAAAGGCCTCCAGTAATCAACCTCTGGCGGTCTACGTATGGAAAACAACCGCGGACCCCTTTGTTGGGAAGCTCACTTACCTTCGGGTTTATTCAGGCACATTGCACTCCGACACGCGTGTTTGGAATAAGCAGAAAGGGAGGGAAGAGCGGCTGGGAACGATCAATGTGACGCGGGGAAAGGAGCAATTCCCTGTAAAACTTCTCCATGCGGGTGATAGCGGCAGTATTGCCAAGTTGGGTGAGACGGATACGGGGGATACTTTATGTGATAAATCCCACCAACTTTCATTGCCTGTGCCAGAATATCCTCATGCCCTTTACTCGGTGGCGGTCATCCCCAAAACACAAGCGGATTCAGCCAAGATGGGATCGGCGCTGACGCGTCTCTGTGGAGAGGATCTCACGCTCTCCTGGCATCAGGAACCAAGCACCAATCAAACGATCCTTGAGGGCATGGGGGATCAACACATCGACGTAGCCATTCGCAGGGCGGAAACCAAATTTCAAGTTGGCCTCGAAACTGAGATCCCTAAGGTGCCTTATCGCGAGACGATCACCAAGAATGGTGATGGAAAATATCGACATAAGAAACAAACCGGTGGCTCAGGCCAGTTTGCTGAAGTGCTGTTACGCACCATCCCTCTTGAAGAGGGGAACTTCGAATTTGAGAACAAGGTTTTCGGTGGAGCGGTCTCCTCAAGCTTCATGCCTGCGATTGAAAAGGGTGTGAAAGGTGTGCTGAAGCAAGGCGTCCTGGCCGGATATCCTATAGAAAAGGTCAGAGTTGAAGTATACGATGGGAAGGAACATCCCGTTGACTCAAAAGCAGTGGCCTTTGAAGTCGCCGGACGCGAAGCCTTCAAACTTGCTTTTCAAGATTCGAATCCGGTTTTACTTGAACCCATTATGGATGTGCGTATCTCAGTGCCAGAGGCGAATATGGGTGAGGTGTTGGGCGATCTCAACACACGTCGAGCGCGTGTCCAGGGCATGGGGAACGAATATGGCCGCAGTATCGTGACCGCACAAGTCCCCCTGGCAGAGATGTTGCGTTATGTAACCGATTTGCGCTCGATCACGGGTGGGCGTGGTCTATTTACCATGAACCTGAATCATTATGAAGTCGTCCCTCAGCACGTCGCTCAACAGATCATTACGGCGCGTGAGAAGCAACATAAGGCTGGGGAAGGCAACTAACCTCGATCATTGAGGCCGGTTTCGTCCGGCCATTCTTTTTTCAGGGGAAAAGGCTTTTGGGTCGACCACCTTGGTCACTCTACATGATCATGATCATAGCGGTCATCCTGGGACTATGGATGGCCTGGGATGGTCTCTATGCGCGTATGTTCAATCATTACGCTTTTGCAAACGCGCTTTGGCTTCGCCTCTTGGATCATTGGGGGATCGAACCCCTTGAGCTTGCCTGGCCACTCATCGTGGTTGGAACCTCATGGTTTGGTGCTCTGGCAGGATTGTGGTTACGGCAAGCGTGGAGTCCTCGCGCAGTGATTATCCTTGCACTGCTTTCATCTTTTTATTTGTGGGGAGGGACATTCTTGGCATTGATCATCTTGGTCGCATCGTCACTCCCC
This sequence comes from uncultured Anaerolineaceae bacterium, assembly GCA_964353875.1. Taxonomy (GTDB): domain Bacteria; phylum Chloroflexota; class Anaerolineae; order Anaerolineales; family E44-bin32; genus MGNI01. The sequence continues at coordinate 64,966 of CAYGXU010000002.1, forward strand.
GTGACCAGAAATTGGGTGATCAAGAGCGATGATTGAACCATCGGAGGGGTGGTTCCCAATTGCGTTCATCGGGGAGGCGGTTGAAGTTCATTTCGATCGCCCCCCTTTACTCAGCAAAAAACCCGATCCTCCATCTGGTTTTTCTTACCGAGGAGAAAGCTTCCAGGTCGCCCGTTTAATCTCCAGTTGGTCCGATTATCAGCGACGCGGGCGTATGGCGAAAAATATGCAACTTGAGCATCTGCAAGTCGCTTCCAAGCGCGGTTCCTGGGGAGTGGGACGTTTCTATTATCGCCTGCAAACGAAATGTGGGCGCATCTTCGATCTTTATTACGATCGGGCGCCTACAAGCGCCATGGACCGTCAGGGGCATTGGTATTTGTGGCGTGAAATGCGCCTGGCTGAGGGTTGATCGAACCTATCGGTCGATAAAATCCATTGCGTCTGCAATGATCTGCTCTGAAAATAGCGCATCATCTTATGCTCTCCCCAGGATGGGAAACATACTCACCCCCATAACAGTTATAAAAGCAGGTTATTTTCATGCGCTCTGATTGCGGCAGACTGCCATGGTGAAATGCCTTACCAATAGAATTTTGACTTGTGGGTAGATATAAGAATGAAGTCCGCACAGGAGCAGACTTCGTAAAAGTAATCGGCGACTTCAGTTGCCGCGTAGATGATCAGCGAAAACTGTGAACACAATCGCAAGATAGATTCAATAAGCGGATTTGGAGATCCGCTCCAGATCAAATCCCAAAATAGATTCTATATGCGTCGTGGTAGCGGCCAGCTGCTATGTGAGAGTGCTCTGATCACGCTCACTTGAAATCTACCTTCGTGAAGGGTGATCACACCAACTAGAATTGATGGATCGCCTAGACCGAGTGTAAATCGATGAGGGCATTGGCATTCGCTACGGCGTCGGTATATGGCCATGAAGAATTTCTCCCTGGCACTAAAGAAACTCACGCCAAACGCGTCGCCACGAATATCCTTGGAGCCAGATAGGTGATCCATAAGGTGACCGCGCCATAACGCAGCAGTCGAAAGATGTAGGCCAGGATTGTGTCGCCGCTGGGGAAAATCAACCGCAAGCCAAAGAATAGGATCACAACCCCTACAACGCCCAGGAGATATCTTGCCACGCGTTTAATTGGTTTTCCTCCCGCATGAAAGCCTCCCCAATGGTAGAGAAGCGAGCAGCCAATGCCAAATCCGATCAGGGCGCCAGCGCTGGTGTAGAACCCCTCGACATTTTGGGGATCGATGGGATCAGCCTCGGGCATTCCCTGCTGAGCGCGTTCAATCCATTCCATCGGGATTACACGTTGGGAAGTTGCCCCCGAGATCAAGAGACTGATTGCGAGCAGGAGGATGGGGATTCCGATGGATAGGATGATTTTGGAGCTTAGGGAGCATTTCCTAAGCCATTCCCCGACAGGTTTGTCTGCCAGGAGGAAGATGAGCAAGAGCACTCCTCCCACAAGCCAACCACCCAGGACGTCTGCTGGAAAATGGACTGCAAGATAAACCCGGGAAAGTGAGATAAAAAGTATCAGGATGACACACAGAATACGAATAGCTGGGCGCTTAAATGCCGCTCCCAATCGTCCCCAAAGCACAAGCGCATTTTGCGAATGTCCTGATGGGAGCCCATAGGAGGTTTCAGAACTGAGTGCTTTGACTTGATCACTTACCCAATACGGCCTCGGCCAGCCGAAAGCCAATTTCAACATACTGTTAAGGCTATAACTGGTGAGTAAGATTAATCCTACGCGGATGCCAAGCGATACATCATAACACCAAAGAAATGCCGGCAAGATCAGCAAGGCGAAATTTTCTGTCCCCAGGAAGCTAAAGAATTGCATTGGGGCGAGCCAAAGATCACCGAGACTCTGGAACCATTCAATGACGGGGATACCCCATTCAAGCCACGCATTCATCGATCACTCCTTTCTTTTTACTTGCTGAGATATTCGCACTCCGCAGATCGGGTAGCTGACCGACTGCGAGGATTGAAACGAAGGAATAAAATCAAGGCCAGGAGAATCAAACCCAGGCTGACAACAAAAGGTAAATCAGGTCGCAGGCGGTAAAACACTCCAGCAATGGGCGAGGCAATCATATAGACGATGGCACTCACGGTTTCAGCAAAACCGTAGGCGAGTCCAATTTCCGTCCGTCTGACGAGAATTTCCACTTGGGCGCTGACGAGTGAACGTGCGGTTCGATAACCGGCAGCCAATAAATAGCCCATCGCAAACCAGGTAGTTCCTAAACCTTTCCAGATCAACAGAACCGATCCCCCTACCAATGCCTGCGCAACGGCCATCCCAGTACGAGGGTTCAACCGACCGAGGGAAAAGCTCAAGAGTACCATTCCGATGGCATTGAAAGAGCCGAAAAGACCAACCAAACTGACTGAAACGTTACGCTCTTCCTGAAGGAATACCGGTAAGAGCGGCCAACTGAGGTACATGGCGAAGAGACTCAAGAAAGCCAGGAGCAAGAAAAGCCCCAAGGATTTATTGCTTAATAGATTTCGATAACGGGGACCATCTATTGAGGTTTCGATAGCTTGGGAATGTAGCGTCATTACCAGGAGAGTTGAGAGCAGGAAGATTGCTGCGGCGATACCATAGATCGCCCGTAGTCCGAGTAGTTCTGCCAATTGCCCGCCAACGAGGGGGCCTGCGATCGCCCCTAAACTATAGAAAGCATTGGCGGTGGTCAGGGCACGCGTCACGGTCCACTCACCGCGAGCAGAGGTGATATAACTTGACATGGGAGCCATAACGAATCCGCTAAAGGAGTATAGGACCCATCCGGTTATAAAGAGGGGTAGCGAAGGAGCGAGGAACATCATCAGAGAGGCCAGCATCCCACCAGCCCAGGCGGCTAATAAGATTGTTTTACGGTCGATCGTATCCGACAAGGCTCCCGCGGGCAGATGAGTGATCGCCAGGGCAACACCGGATAGGCCCAAGATGCCGCCAATTTGGACCGGATCCGCACCGAGTTGGTTGAGGTAAAGGGGATGGAAGTAAATAAATAATCCCTCCCCTATCCCCCATAGCATCAATGCGAAGCTGATAATCCGCAAGTCACGGCTCATGGGCTCGTTCCGCAAAGGCTGGTGATAAAAGCGATGATGGCAGCAGCCACCCGTTCACCTGCTGGCTCCTGGGCGACCGCATGACCGCTCTCCCGTATACGCAGGATTTGCGCCTTCTTCGTTCCTAAATGATCAAAAATCTCTCTTGCGTTCTGGTCAGCGACCTCCCGATCTGCGCTGGAATGGATCAATAGAGTAGGAACCTTGATATTTGGAAGCACTCGTCGCATTTCAGCCAGTAGTTGTGCAACTTCAGGGATCGCCCTTGTTGGGAATACAGGGTAGGTCAAATGGCTACGGGCTGCTTGGGAGTCGAGATAGGCGACTGGTGTAGCTGCTGGTCGATATTTTATGGAGAAATTAACGCACTTCCAGAAAGGCATCAGGCATATTGGCCACTTCAATCGCGTATACTGGGGCAAGTGATAAGGGGTTGAGAGCGCG
>CAYGXU010000003.1:0-18711 GCA_964353875.1 uncultured Anaerolineaceae bacterium
AGACCAATCCCCTTTGGAACGATTTCTTCCATGCCGGGAATCATCAAATAAAGGTTATCTGGAGATATCCTGCGATCATTAAAAACTTAATCGGTCTTCCGCAATGAGCAATAAACGGGGATCAATCGATTTGCGACATTATCCTAATTTAGGGAGTTGGTTCCACGCGAAAGGTTCGCCGACATACTTAGATCTGGAAAGCACCATTCTTATAAAACAAATCCCCATCCACGAGGATCTCGGATTCGTGTCGCACATCGCAGATCATATCCCAATGAATGGCGCTTTCATTCTTGCTGCCTGTTTCCGGGTAGCCAGCCCCGAGAGCGATATGAAACGAGCCTCCGATCTTCTCGTCGAAGAGAATATTTTTTGTGAATTTTTGGATCCCAAAGTTGGTCCCGAATGCAAATTCACCCAAATAACGTGAGGCGGGATCCGTATCCAACATCTTCTCAAGAAACACTTGATTCTTCTCTGCGGTTGCCTCTATAACGCGGCCGTCTTTAAATCGCAACATAATTCCATCAACTTCCGTTCCTCGGTACACCGCAGGATAGGTGAAACGGATCCAGCCATTCACCGATTCTTCCACGGGACCCGTGAAGATCTCCCCATCGGGCATGTTTCGTTGTCCGCTGGCATTAATAAACGTGCGCCCCTTGATGGAGAGCGAAAGCTCACAATGATTGCTGCGCAACAACACTTGATCATGCCCGGCAAGCGCTTCCAGCAGTCGTCCCTGCTCTGTTTCCACCGCTTTCCAATAGGCAACCGAATCCGATTCATGTCCCTCCACGTGACAGGCGTTATACACGAATGCCTCATATTCCTCTAGGCTCATCTCCGCATCCTGCGCATAAGCCAGTGTAGGATAGAGGGTCGATACCCAACGGAAATTCTCCTTCCAGCCGCGCCTCATCTGCGCCTCGAGGATCCCTTTCACAGCTCTGCGCCGTTGCGCCATCCGAGCTGGCTCGACATTTGTAAGACTTCTCGTATTGCTTTCGGATTGAATCCGCAAGCGGGATTCAAATTGCTCATAGGCGATTTGATAAAAAGTGGGGACAAAATTAAGTTGATCCGAGTTTGCCTTACGCATAAATATATCGTCCAGGCCGGTGAGCGATACCTGACCAGAGAGGCTAATAAACAAATGAGGATGTCCTCCGTTCTCGAGGATTTCCTCGAACACTGCTCGGATGAGAGGTTCCGCCACAGGTTCTGCCTCGATTAACACCCGGTCGCCAGGACCAATCTGAGCTGAGTAATTGACTAAAACCTCTGCCAAACGTTGTATTCGATGGTCAGACATGGCCACTCCTTTCATTATCGGGAATACAGAAATTTGAGACATCCCTTCTGGTTTCCAACTGCGATAGCAGACCAGGCTTAATATCAGGATGCCAGCATCCTCTTCGCAGTTTGACGGGCAATCTTCACAGCATAGTTCGTCCCGCGATCCCAGGGATACACCTGGCTCATGCTAGCAAACCAGAGGTCTTCAATGGGCGTCTGAATATCCGGGATGGAATTGGAATGATTGACCGGTGGTACTGGCTGGGCATAAGGTGTCCGGAAAAGCCAGGTTTCACGAATCCAATCGTTTGAAAAATTTTTGTTAAACAACTTCAACGCGGGCAAGAATCTCTGCAGCAATTCCTCTTTGGTCAGAGAGAAATACTCATGGTGAGGATCCAGATAATCACCACAATATACGATGTGATCACCACCGAAATGCTCAGGAGAGACAAAATTCGTATGCTCTACCAGGGACAAGAATGGAAATCCGCCTTCCTTTGGCAAGTTATGCCAATAGATGCCTTCTTCGGACAGTTGCTGCTTTAAGGCCATAATCAATGCCACCGCACCGATGGATTTCATCGCCAATAAGCGCTCCAGGTATGAGGGGGGCAATGTCGGAGCGAGGATTGCCAAAATGGCAGGTGAAGAGGTCACCAGACATTGATCAACTTCGACATTTTTTGCAGATAGGGCAATCCGAAGCCCGCCTTCAACTCGTGGAGTGATTTCATATATCGGTGTATTCAGATGAATTTGCACTCCTTCGGAGCGCAATTGATCGGCAAAGTCACTCATAAAAGCCTGGAAGCCCCCTTCGAAAGTTCCCAAGCGCGGGGTGCGAGCTTTAAAACGAGCCCACATCCAGGCCATGTTGACTTCTCCAGAATACGGACCGAACTTTCCCACCAGCAGTGGTTCCCAGAGCGCCTTATAGGTGCGGTCTCCCACCCAGGCGCGCATCCATGCATCGGCAGTTACCTTCTCCAGAGGTTTCCAACGGGCGATGTATTTTAAATAAGCGATAACCATTCCCAATCTGACTCGACCAAAGAACGGTATTCCTGGGAAGGTAAGGACTGCCATGGGGGAATCGAGCGGGAAAAAATGTCCCTCGTGGAAGACGGCTGTAATCGGGCGTCTAAAAACCACCCGATCCTGCCAACCCAGTTCCTTTATCAGACCAAGCACATGGTTATCTGAAGCAAACCAATGATGGTAATACTCCTCTACACTCCAATCCCAGGTAGGATCCTTGAAACCAGCGGCCAGACCGCCAACACGACCTTCCGCTTCAAAGATATCCACCTGACATCCAGCGCGGACGAGGTCATAGGCTGCACTCATCCCACCAATGCCCGCCCCGATAATAGCAACCCTCATGTCCTCCCCTCCTGGGCGATTTCCGCCTGCACATGGCGAAAACTCAATCGTTCGCGAGCCATGTAATACGCACCCAAAATTGTAATTGGGAACCACAATGCTGCATGCAACACTAAAGTGTAGCCGGCAGCCACAGCTCCGTTCACTCCATAAGCCTCCAAAACAGCAATACCCGATTTGTCAAATGTCCCGACATACCCGGGTGCAGAGGGGATCGTCGTCGCCAAATTGACAATCCCGTTCATCAGCATCAATGCGAAAAAGCTGACTTCAAAGGGAAAGGCGTGCATCACAAACCAGTATTTCCAAGTCTCTAAAAGCCATATCACGACCGAGGTCACCAACACCATAATAACATCGGCGGGCGATCGAAGGGAGACGAACCCGGTAAGGAAACGCTCAACAAATGGTTTTAATGTCTCCCTGAAACGATGGGGGACGAAACGATCGATGAGGGCATGCAGGATTTTCGTGGCTTGCACGGGGAAGATTGCCATCAGTAAGAAGAGTGCGACCGCCAATACAAAAATTCCTACACCAACCAAAGCCAGGGACTGGATACTTCCTACAAATCCCGACTCCCCTGTCAGTCTGGCCAACTCGGAAAGATTGAGGAATACGAATGCCAGCATGACGACGCCATCGAATGCGCGCTCAATAAAGATCGTTGCCAGGGAGGCCGAGATGGAAATCCCTTCCCGCCTTCGAAGCACATAAGCCCGGAGCAACTCCCCTGCTCGGGCAGGATAGACGTTGTTTCCCATATAACCCATAGCCACAATGGGAAACATGATTCTGGTGGGAATTTTCTTCAATGGCCGCAGGAGATAATGCCAACGCCATGCCCGAGCCCAGACCGCCAGGAAATAGACTGCCACACCTGGGATCAACCAGACATATTGTGCTCCCTGCAAAGCCTGCCACAAATCCTGCAGACGAAGATTGTGCAGAGCCCACCAGAGAAATATCGCGCTGATGATCAGGCCAAGCCAAAATTGCCAGCGTTTCACCCTTCCTCCAAAAAACGGGCGGGGTAAATGAAACCCCGCCGCGCCCCGCATTCTACCACGTTCACGGAAAATATGCCGATCATTAAAACATGATCGGCACACCATTGTTTCTTTTGTAACTACTTGAGATCCACTGCCTCCGGGAGCATCTTCGCCAGAATCCGCTCCAATGCCATGGTATGACTACAAACCCCGCGACTGAGAAAGAAGTCGCAATCACATTTCCAGATCCCATGATCAAATTCAACCCGATGGGTGTTATTTGTTCCGTCGATCGACGCCTGAAACATCTCAAATCGAATACGCTCGCGCTCCTCCGCATAACGTTTGGCTTTTTCAATTTTGCCGATCATCCCATAATCCATAGCTCTCCACTCCTTTCAATGATTAGTGCAAGATGCACTCTGATATTTTAGAAGGAATTGAGATCGACCATACGTGTTGAGCCAGGTCATATGCATCTTCATCTATAGCAAAAAGGCACGTGCTCTCATTGACCACGTGCCCTTATTTGTCCTTGGTATTGTGCTCTTTGCATTTCACGCCAGCCCGTACCCCGACTCAATTTTAGTATAGGCGCGCTTCCATTGGGTGTCAATCCACGCTCCCCCTACCTCATCTCTGCGCTGCACCTCCCCTTGCCAGTGGTCTGAAAAAGCGTCTCTTTCGACCAATGATTGGCAAAGCCCCTCCATCTTGACCGAAGGATAAATTCTATCGTTACTGCCATGAAACCTGGTAATAGCCCTCAATGATCCTGCAATACCAGCCTTTGCCCTGGTCTATATCGGTTAAATCGATCGATTTTTGATTTCTCAAAATATAAGAAGTGCAGCCTTCATCATCGCAATTCACAACCACATAATTCAATAAGCATCCTTATCAGGCAACTCCATCAGGGCAAATTTACATGTATTTTTCAGCGAGTTGCTCACACTTTTACATCGTTGTGCTAGGATTCAGTCGATGAATACTTCAGAACGATTATTCGCTCGAACGGATCTCCTCCTGGCGTTCTTACTCGGTTGCGCCGCGCTTGTTATCTACCTGCTCACACTCACGCCCAGTCTCTCATACCTCAGTCCCGATGGAAATGAATTGGCAACCATCCCTTCCATCCTCGGATTGGCTCATCCGCCCGGTTACCCGGTGTATACCTGGCTGGGAAAAGTCTTCACCTGGTTGCCTATTGGGGATGCCGCTCACCGCATCAATCTGATGAGCGCGGTTCTTGGAGCAATGGGCGTCGGCGGGCTCTATCTGATCATCTTGACTCTCCTCAGACCAACATCCGCCTCCGTTAGCATCCGACGCGCTGGCACAACCTTGGCGGCTTTCTTGTTCGCATTCTCGCCCACATTCTGGTTGCAAGCAGTGATCGCCGAGGTCTATGCCCCCAATATCGCCTTTCTGGCATTCGTCCTGTTGGCTCTCTTGCATTGGGAACGTTCACGGCGCGACCGGGATTTCCTGCTCTTTTCCTTGATCTATGGTCTATCCCTGGGGACACATCTTTCTAACTTGGGATTTGCTCCTGCCTTCGCCCTCTTTATATTACTGTCAGATATCCGCTGTCTTCGACGTCCGACCTGGTGGCTGGCGGCATTCGCAGGCTTTGGAGTCGGGCTGGCACAATTCCTATGGCTCCCACTGCGTGCAAGTAGCTTTGACACGCCGCTCGGATTTGACCGCTTGCCGACCACCATGCGTGGCTTCTACAATTACACTCTGGGGGCCTTCTCACAATTAAAATTCGCCTTTCCCGTGGCTGCGTTGCCGGAACGCATCGTGGTCTATCTCGATCTGCTCCGGCAGGAATTCAGCATCTTGGGTATTGTTATCGGAATTATCGGCCTGGCAGCGATTCTCCTTCGACGCCCTCAACACTACTACCTCTTGGTGGGCATGTACCTCGTCCATGTCTGGTTCTTTATTCAGTACCGGGTTTTCGATTTGGAAGTCTTCTTCCTCCCAACTCACTTCCTCTGGGCAATCTTCTTGGCTTTTGGCATTGTTGAAGCTTTGGCTGGATGGACCTCCCTGGTGAGTAAGTTGCCGGGGAAGGTTCTGCCGTTTGCATTGAGATGGAGTTTGGTTTCCATAACCATTATCGCTGCTCTCTTTCCACTGCTTCGTAATTGGTCGGATAATAATCGTTCGGAGGATGTCACCATCAATGATTTCTATTCCAATGTTTGGGAGAACCTCCCCAAGGGCAGCGTACTGCTCACCCAGGGCGGCGTTTTTGGTTATGACGCTTTCTACTGGCGTCTGGTCTACAATACTCGAAGTGATGTCGCTTTGCCCGCCTTGGCGGGCGCGGGCGTTACTCCATTCCAGGATCAACTTACTCATCAGGATCTTTATAGCACAACGACTATCACAGATGCAGGGCTCCGAAAAGGTGCGGGAGCAGTCCCCGCAGCAGATTTGTTGACTGGAATTTGGCAAGTTCCGGTCATCGTTGGCAATCAGACTGAGACAGGATTCAGCAGGAGGGGGCGACTCACCCTCTACCGCTTAAGCGAAGAGCCTCCAAACCTGATCGTAGATAGTGAATTTCCTCAGGATTCCCCCTTGCTTGACCTGGGCGGTTTGATCCTCGAAGCGGCTAGTATCCACGGCAATGAAGTTGAAAGCGGGGGGTTGCTTCACCTCACTCTAACCTGGCAAGTGAAACAGCTCACACCTGTTGAGCTAGAACTCAACCTTGGTGAACAGATGCTTGAACGTCACGAACTCGGTTTTGGAAACCTGGAGAGGTATCACCTTGAAGTGGAACCATTAGTAGGAAAGACGATTGTGGAGGAATATTCAGTTGTCATCCCCTCCAATACCCCAACAGGGGAATCTGATTTGGTTCTCCGAGTCAGCGGCACTGAAATCAAAACTCTTGTGGGGACGGTGATTGTGACAAATGAAGAGGAGACGATGGAACGATGGTTGAGAATCGCTGGCAAATCGCCATCGGGGCGATAATTCTATTATTCATATTGTTGACCGGAGCTTTCTCTCTGGGCGTTTACGTCGGCAGGCAGGGATTGAGCCGAGAAGGATTGCGTTATGAGCTTCCTGAACCTGGGGGAGCAGTTGGGATCGCTCCCGCTGATCGACCCTCAGGATTTCCCGATCGGCAGCCGGATCTGATCGGTAGACTTCGATCTATTTCAGCAGAGGCGATCGAACTGGCTACGCCCGATGGCGTTCGATTCATTCTTACCGATGAAAATACCCGTTTTCGCGACGCACAAAATCAAACCTTGAATGCCTCGGAATTGCAACAAGGGGATATTCTGGGCGTCTTTGGGAAGTTCACTGGCAATGGAGGTCGGCAAGTCCAGGCGACCTTAATCATTCGGATTCCGGAACGTCCTCCAGCCCAACCCGGACAATAGAGGTATAATTCCGACAATAACCCATCGAGGTGCGATCTTGGGAAAAAACGACCAACAGAAACTCACCAAAAGAAAAAAGAGCGGGGCATTTGATGAACTCGCCTTGCGGATTAAACTGATCTGGCGCTTGCTCCTCGATCGACGTGTTCATCCGCTGCTTAAATTACTCCCCTTTGGGACGTTGGTGTACTTCCTCGTCCCCGACATCCTGCCCGGTCCGGTCGATGATGCCCTTCTCATTTGGCTTGGGTCGTACTTGTTCGTCGAACTCTGCCCGGAGGAGATCGTACAGGAACACATGGATGCCCTCACAAAAGTCATCGAGGGCGAATGGCGCGAAATCGATGAATAAGGTAAGGTAATCCTGCTCATGGGATATCTCGCCAATAGCGGGTAAGCTCATGTGTTTTGATTCTCAATCATAGAAAACGTGTGGAAATGCGCATTCAAGGGCACATTGCAGCCGGATACCTGGTTTCCCAAGGTTTGATAGCGATTTTACCCATCCCAGCCGATGAGCGGTTGGCGATGCTGACATTGGGGACGTTGGCAGGTGTCCTGCCCGATCTTGATGCCCTTTATTACTTTGCCAAGAAAAAGGCGGTGATGTTGAGCGATGACTTCACTCACCACCAATGGGTTTCCCATACCTTTCCCCCTTACCTGATTCTAACAGGCCTCTTGCTCGTTCTCGGTTGGTTCACAGCCAACACTTCACTCCAGAATGCATCCCTCTTCCTCGGTGTATCGGTCTGCATACACCTGCTATTGGACATGGTGGGCAGTGGCGATGGGATCATGATTCTATGGCCTATCAGCCGGCGGATGGTGGGCATCGGAAAATTGAATGTTCATGGAATGACCTGGAAGCGAGTGTATGAAACCAGCCCCTATGTATGGATTGAGAATATGATCCTTATCACTGCTTTCGTCCTTCTCCTGGCGGACATTGTGGGTTTCATTTAAGAATGAGTAATGGGTTTATTTGCCTAACTCTATTAAATATCTTTATGTACAAGACATTCGTCCATTTAAATTAAATAGGAAGGGCAATCGGAACACCCTGGGATTCGGCATAAAGCGTACATACTTATATCTTCGAGAAGAAGCAAGGTTAACCCCCCTCTAAGCAGAAGTGCATGGAGGTCAACGATGGCAACCAAGTACCCCTTCAAAAACCTGGTCTTCCAGGCGGGCGGCATCAAAGCGCTTGCCTATCTTGGAGTGTTGCAGGTTCTTGAAGAGTGCCACATCCTGAATCAAATCGAGCGGATCGCGGGTGCCTCCGCTGGCGCTCTACTGGCCACTTTACTCAGTTTCCGTTTGAGCGCTCAGGAGACGATCGATTTATTCAAAACAGTAGATTACTCTAAGATCGCTCAGACCAGTGAAGCCGAGGATGAATGGCTTGATCGTCTACCCAAGCTTCTCGAACGGGAGTTGGGAAAGCTCAAAGGGGGGATCGAGGCGGTCAGCCGTCTCTTTCGACGGTTCGGTCTCTATGCCAACGATTATGCCTATGGCTGGCTTCAGGAGACGATCGCCGAACATTGTCGGGGGAATGGGAATGCAACTTTCGCTGACTTCCGCAAGCGTGGATTCCGCGATATCTATGTTATCGCGACGAATCTATCCACTCACTCAGCTACTCTTTTTTCAGTTGAAACGACGCCGAAAGCCGCGGTCGCTGACGCGGTGCTGATGTCGGGTTCGATTCCACTTTATTTTGAGGCTCCACGATTTGATGGGGAAAAACTGGGCGCGGGGGATATTTACGCCGATGGAGGCGTTTTAAGCAGTTACCCCTTGCATATTTTCGATGATCCTCGCTATTCAAAAGGAAATCGCCGTTTCGAACACGGGATTAATTTGGAAACCCTCGGCTGCCGACTCTTCACTCCACAGGATTGTTCGCCCGGAGATGAGCGGATTTCAAACCTGATCGATTACATCGAAAACCTGCTCGAGACGATGGCTGAGATACAGGCGGTTGCCTTCGAAAGCAGTTATGTTGATCAATTTCGCACAATCAACATCAGCAACTGCGGCATTGCTACCACCGACTTCCGCATCCGACCCGAGGAGGACGACCCGAAATATGTGGCGCTGTTAAACTCCGGAATAACTGCGACGCGTAAATATTTAGAAAATTACGAGCTTACGAATGATACATTAGAACGCGTTAAGAAAAGTCTTTCCGGATTGCTCAAATGGTGGCAATGAACCTTTAATACAGAGCTTGATCAAAGGAAAATAAAATCGTCAGCGCTTCTTCAAATCTCTCGAGAGGGCAATTGCATCCTCTATATCGATTAAGAAAGCCTCCGATACAGCACATATCTCAGGATTCACATTTTTTCGTCAGCATTCTCGGCACGACTCCGTAAAACCGGTCTTCTACAATGCTCTCTTTTCTGAGATGGTTATCCATTTACATGATCCGATCAAAAACAAGTCCGCTCCTGCGGGTCTTGTTCTTAGCCGATCTCCTTCCAGTTGCTATCCATTTTGTCCGAAGTGGGTAAAGGCAACAGCTAGAAAGCGCGCCTTGCCCCAGCTCTTTAACAAAAATTCACAAAAGCGCTCCCGTAAGAATCGACTGTCTGGTTGAGGTCGATGAGATGATCCGCAATATCCGAAATAGTTTTTAATTGAAGAGTATCTTATGGAAATCGCGGAAGCAATTTGCAGGCGGGTATTCATCGAATTCAGCCTTACTTTGCAGGAAAGAGACCGATGTGCCGACCAATGTGTAACAGAAATTCTGCGATTTACACAAAGAGATCCTTTAAAGGACGGTTGACGTGAAAGCATTCTGAGAATAAGATCAAACATGAATGCTCCATCCATATAAAGACGCCAATCAAAGAAAGGATAATCCCGGACGCTGAGAGCAGCGTCAATCTGGTTTCACTCATCTCGTTGGAGCAGAAAAATGATTGATCGAAATCCTCCATGGGGGAATTCTGAAGGCAAGATCCGTCGCATCGATTGGTTCTTATCGATTGCCACGTTCTCGCTTCTCTTCCCCTTAGCGCTGCACGCGTATACAGGATTCTTTTCACGTTACATCGCGGATGATTTCTGCACAGCCAGCATATTGAAAGACCATGGTTTCTTTGAAAGTCAGAGACTCTGGTATGAGACATGGTCAGGGCGCTTCTCATTTACATTGACGATCAACCTTTTTGAGATGATCGGCATACAGGTCGTCCCACTCCTTCCAACTTTTGCAATTATGGTTTGGATCTTTGTCTTTGCCTGGGCTATCAAACCTTTATTAAGGGCATTTGCCTTTCGAAGGCTTGTTTTTGCCGCTTTTTCATTGTCGATGCTGATCGTTTATGGCACGCTCGATCAAACCCCCGAGGTCATTCAATCGCTCTATTGGCAAACGGGCATGTTGACCTACACCCTCCCCCTTATTCTCTTAACACTCTTTGCTGGCATTGTTCTGCATGCCACGCTCATCGAACCAAAACTGACAATCTCGAAGGGTTTCATTTTATTCTTCTCTGTTTTGATCCCCTTTTTTGCTGGAGGTTACTCTGAGACTTCATCTGCGCTGCAGGTGACGGCGTTGATGCTTGCAGCGGCAGGATTGATAACCAAGCGTGCAGATATCCGCTTTAAAAGGGGCCTTGCATTGATCATCGCTGGGCTTTTAGGTTCAATTGCCTCGATGATTCTGGTGCTTCTCGCGCCGGGGAATGTGGTAAGGCGATCTCTCTTCCCTCAATCACTGCCCCTCTTTGAGATCCTATGGCTCTCGGTTCGATTCGGGGTAATTTTCTATGTTAAGACCTTATGGAGTACCAGGATTACGACCTTTATGCTGGTCGTTTTTTCGGCTCTGATAGGCTTCTTCGCCACGTCATTCTCTGAGGACAGCCAAATCACTCCTTTCGTATGGCGCCGTAAGTTGGTTAGGGCGCTTTTGATAACTCCTATCATTGGCTACTTGCTGTGCGCAAGTGCGATGGCACCCTCGGTATATGGAACCAACGCCTATCCGCCCGATCGTGCTCTCATCGTACCCCAGAATATCCTCAGCATGACCATCGTGATTTGGGGTACGATATTTGGAATCTGGCTTAAGACCTTACAAGCGGGAAATAAGGCATTGCATTCAAAAACAGTTCTCGCAGTTATTGCAGTCATCACTTTCTTATTATTACTCAGCCCTTTCTTTTCCATTCGTCGAACTCTGATCCTAAAAACATCCCCCATGAAAAGCTTTGCATCTCTTTGGGACAGACAGGAAGAGCAAATTCTCATAGCGAAAAACGAACAGGAGTTCAATCCGAGGGTTATTCCTTTGCCGCATATAACTGGGCTGCATACCATCGGCGACGATGCGGATGACTGGCTCAATCGCTGTGTCGCTTCGTATTATGGCCTATCCTCCATAACGGCAGGCGATTGATATCGCCAGGTGAGCAACCCATTTGGGGAGATATAGATCACCCTTTGCAAATGCGATCCCGCCTCAATATCTGTCGAATCATGATAAGGATCAATACTCCTTAATCATTCATCGGCGAGCATATTGGGTCGCGATTGCAGGATATCCAGTCTGACACGGAAAGGTCTTTCTACCATAGTATCTATTCATCCAGTAGGAGTAGGGTGCTTTCAGACTCAGGATACTTGCTGGGAGTATTCATATCAGGATTATTGGCGGCTGCAAGATAGTTGAATTCCCCACAGCGGGCAGTCATAAACAAGACGAACGCTGGCATTCGCTAGGCTGGTGCTACCAATCCGTGAGCAGATAGAAAACGCCGTTAACAGCCGGATCAGGTGCGCCCGCTGCGCGCATGGCCGCGCCGCTGCCGTAGTAGCTGCGCGTGATCCCCGTCCCGATCTCATATTCGTAATAATCCCCTAGATAAGCCGTCTTGACGCCGTTGACGATGGACAACACGCGGTTTCCGCTAGTGCTGCGGCAGAAGTCCGAGGTTTATCGACTTGGCGAGAGTGTTTCCATTGGAGTTGCAGTGGCTGCGAAGTTTGCTATTAATGTTGGTGTCTTATATAGAGAGGTTAGGTCGGCACTGGCGTTATGACCGACGCGGAAGGCTATTAAAAATTGCAGGCATGACCATAAGACTTGTTCCAACGCTGAGGCTATGGAACCGGGAAATCGATGAATTTCAAACCTCTACCCTATCCACTTATCCAGTTTCGTATTCTTCGAATAATGGCTGTGCATCCTCAAGATAAGCCACAAATCTCCGATATTGTTTTCCCCAATCCGGATCAGCGATTTCATTGGGATAAATCTCTTCCAAATACCTGCCCCAATTCCTCGCCAAGCTTAACAACTCTTTCCCAAATTGGTCTAGCGGAACACAGGCTTCTTGAATTGCTACCCACCGATTGGGGACCTGCAAAGTGATCAATATCCTGTTTTGTGATGGCCTACCTTTGAGCTCCAACCTCCACGGATCACTAAACCATTCTGCCATTACTCTGTTACCATTCATTATGTCTCCAAATTGAGCGAGTAAATGATCCAATAGTAATAGCAGATATGTTGGTGGAAGCCCTATGGCTGCATCATTTCCATCTAGATAAATATGTAGATAAGCCAACTCGGTCGGATAATTCTCGCTTAGTCTCGAATGCTCGTTTGATGATAATGGCGGCTCTGGTGAATAATCAAGCTTTAGTTTTTCGAAAGACCCTATCCACGTTTTTAGATGCCTATTCTGGGAATGCACTTATCACCTCTCCAGTTTGGTTGACGACAGATGTTATCCAGCCGTGCGATTTATCATACCATCGATAAACATAATATCCGGTTTCAACATCTAAAGCTCTCTCACCGTTCCTAATAGTATCTGCTACCAAATTAACGACATCTCCAACCTTTATTTTATTAGAGAAGGAAGTTGTAAAAGCTCCAGGAATATCACCAATGAAATGACGCCCGATAATGTGTCTCAGCCCTCTGTGACGGTTACCTGCGGTCAGGATTATTTGCCTTCCGCTCCGGTCTGTCATCGCCCTTATCACAGTGTCGGTGTCTATTGACCTGAAAACTGCCCTGATTTCATCTCCATGCTTAGAGCCAAAACTGAGCAGACTTTGAAACATAGAATTGTCCAGATGGCGAAGATATCTTAGATTTCGGAATTCGGAAATCCCTATTAGACCCAAAACCCGCCATGCACCTAATTCATCACCCGTTACGATATCTACGCCAGTAAATACCTCAATGAATCCTTTTATATCCCCAACGATAGGAGCAAAATCCAGGAATATACCTGATCCCTGCTCAACCATGATTTGATTTTTTTCCTGTTGTATAGGATCCCAGCTATCAGGGTCCAGAAGAGCAGAACCAAAGTTAATAAGTCGCTCATCGAACCAATCTCCTGGACAATAGGGTCTATCCCCACATGGCCAGTGTCCACTCGAATCTGTATACGCAAGAGGATTGTTAAGAGCATACCCATACCGATCCAATGCCATCGGATTCCCCGCCTCCGGCACGATCGTATCTGCCTGCATGAAGCGACCTAAAGCCGGATCGTACCAGCGGGCTTTATAGTAGTAGAAGCCCAGGTCAGGCTCTTGGCGCTGGCCGGTGTAAGCAAAATCGGTGAGGGAATCGCCGGCAGCATAGCGCGTCTCGCCCCAGGCCTTGTAACGCATTTCGCCTAGTACTTTGCCAATCATAGATCTTTTCCGAGGCATGTGCATGCTGTTTGGATCAGCCGAATGGGCAATGTGCGGCGCATTCATTATTAACGGGTGGAGAAGCAGAAGAATGAAAATCGGAAGGGATTTACTTCTTCTGTGTTCTTGACAACGCTTTTAAGCAGCCTAAAAGGGGACGTTTCGCTTTCGGGGCTTCTTTTCGGCTGTTAAAGTGCAGTTGTTGCCGCGCGATCATCTATGAATCTGTCTCTTTTTCGGAGATCTTCCCTTTCAGAGGTTTACCATCATTGAAAATGAATTGTGTTTCATATCTAATCGGAAATATGTTCATTTTTTCTTTTTTCAACAAATAGGCAAGATCCATCTGCTCTCTTAGATCCTGTAGATCCGGTCGAAGCGGATAATGTAGTAATTCGCCATTCGCTTGTTCGAAGCTCACAGAATATAATTGATGATCGCTCATCCTCACAGAAACAGTCCCTAAAGTACGTGTTCCATCATTAAATACTAGATCACTTGCCACAAATATAGCGTCATGATCATCTGGTAACGTACAAGAAGTCTCCAATGGGACTACTAGTGATTCATCATCATCGTCTTCAGCCCAACTCCAAATAGGATTTGTTTTAAAGTCACTCATTCTTAACTGACAAATTTTCTTCTTCAACAAGTGGTGCTTGACCATGAATACCTCCAATTTCTACTGGATAATTATTCCAGTCCCCTTCACTAAAATTGACAACCCATCGGTAATTGTTGTGAATTTTTCTACAAATTCATTATAAATCGCAGGATCATTTAGACTAACAATGGTCACTGGAACATCATAGCCAAGAAGTTTGAATGCAGCTAATCGACGATTATCCAATGTCCACAGATTTCCGGCATATTCTACGACTCGAATACTGCCACGAAAATACCCGTTTGAAATTTCATTAGTAAGAGTATCTAGTGGAACACCCTTTTTTGTTGCCCAACTAATGCTATCCTGGGTAAATCGAATAATCTCGGATGGGATTCGGTATTGTTGACCGATTTTCAATACTTCATTGAATTCATTTGTGCAGTTTCCATCTGCACACGCTGTATTTATAATATCATTTACGGCTCTTGCCTCATTCATACAATCCCCATCCGCACATGCAACAGTTCCGATCCCTAAGGCCTTCTCCGCTGCAGCTGCGCAGCCTGCCACGGTACTGCATGCAAGGCCAGCCAATCCAACTACCAGTCCCGCATGTGAAATTCCCTCCCAGAACATGTATGCAACTGCCCCTGCTTTTTGACCCGATGTCGTATCATCATGTTTAACAATCAATCGAGCCATATCAATGTTGTTACAGTTCGTCTCGTAAGTCGGAATCCCACGAATGAACTTGAGTACACCCCAACAATGGCCGGAAGGGTCTAAAAGCTTCACGGGGTTATTCACAACATACCCATACCGATCCAATGCCATCGGATTCCCCGCCTCCGGCACGATCGTATCTGCCTGCATGAAGCGACCTAAAGCCGGATCGTACCAGCGGGCTTTATAGTAGTAGAAGCCCAGACTCGGTTCCTGGCGCTGGCCGGTATAGGCGAAGGCGGTGGGAGTCGTCCCTGAGGTGAAGCAAGTCTCTCCCCAGGCCTTGTAGCGCATCTCGCCAACCACGTTCCCTGCCGAATCGATAGTCAGGTTCGTGCTGCCATGATGGTCTCTGAGCAAATAGAATACGCCATTCTCTTCTGGATTGGGTGCGTTCGCGATTCGCATGGCCGCGCCGCTGCCGTAGTAGCTGCGCACGATCCCCGTCCCCACTTCATATTCGTAATAATCGCCCAAATAAACCGTCGTCACGCCGTTCACAATGGACATCACACTGTTGCCGTCGCCTTCGTAATGGAAGTCGGCGATATGGATTCTGAGCCGGAGGGGTTCGGCAGGAGTTATGGTTGGGATGATGCTTGCTTCTTGTGGTATTATCTAGATGAGTATTTCTGTGTATATAAATGATAGGCCTGAAGGGGGAAAATCGCCAAAATTGTCAGGACCACACCAATGATTTCATCGCAACTTTAGATCTTTGGAATAAGGCAGAAATGTCGGCTAATAAGGAAGTATTCTTCACAACAGGATTGCGCTCCATATTTTACTGTTGGCGCATAAGGAATTCCAGATAGCCCTTTGATAAATACTCATTTTCGATGTTGATATTTAGACCTCGTTCCAATCCAATTTTTAATAATGACATGGCGGATAAACTCATGAAGCCTTCTGGACACTCGCGCAAATTTCCATGCTTTGCCATTCCGTGATGTAACTGCAATAAATCCTTCATTGAATCATTAAAAGAAAGCTGATCGCTTTTAATAATGGAATCGATAATTTTCCCTAGAGCAAAAATTACCTTGATTTTGGTTTTTTCTAGGAGTTTGGGCACGTAAAGCATTGCATCTTGGTCTTCTCCGGCTATCAGCCGGATGACTGCTGAGCCATAATATCCCATTAAGGCTCTTCTACGCTCGGTTGCGAAGGCTTCGATAACATCAAAAACCCGAGGGTAAAGATTTGGCTGACATGATAGGATGAAGCAATCTATTACCCAATTGATTTGACCCATCCAACTACGAGGAATCTTCAGGAAACCCATCAACGCCGAACGAAATGATTCTAATGCTTCAAAGTACTCCCCTAATTGTGTATGACAAATGGCAACATACATTTGTTCTGGAGGGTAAGGTGGGTTTTTGCGAAATACCTCCAATGCTCGAATGCATCTTTGTCTTTTATCTTCGCTCATTTGAACATGACCTTTAGCGTCAGAATGAATTCGCCATTACAAATTCGCTCGAGACGATATAATTCCTAAAGATATTCTACATGCGATCACGTATCTATTGGTTCGTACTCCTTAAGATATTTAAGTTGTCCTGGAGTAACGATGATAAACATGGGATCTAATACTGTACGACCAACCTCATCCGCATAAAGCAGAACACCCGTCCTGAAAGTTTGCCATGCTCCTCCTAATGTCGCCCAAAAACCAGGCTTCTTAATTTCTTCAATAGCCTTTTCAACAATCACTTTGCCATCTTGCCCTATGCGATATGCTCCGTTAAATTGGGCTTGAGCGTTTAGACTAATGCTTGTTGATTTGGATGATGTGAATATTGCATTCTCTAATGTTCCAGCTTTATATGCATCATAAGTAGTCTTGCACATAATTCTAAGTTGCTCATTGGATGAATTGAGGTACCTAAGGGATGATAATCCCAGGCGTTCAATGCTCCCGCCATAATTCTCATAATTTATACTCCAACCCAATGTGCCAAGGTTTACGCTTCCCGCCACATCTTTCAATTCAACTGCCAGCACCCTGGCAGCATCTTCTGATACAAATACCAATTCTGGCAACTCCTCAGGTAAAAAGACCAGATCTGGTCCGTTCCAATATGGATTGATTAGATTTGCTTTTCCAACCAGTTGCCAGCCAAGACTGGCGAAATAATCAATCGCCTCACGTAAAGGTTCAGGTATCTCGCTTTGGTGCCCTCTGGGATCGATATGCTTTATTGGATTATTATTTGCATAAGAATACCGATCCAATGCCATCGGATTCCCCGCCTCCGGCACGATCGTATCTGCTTGCATAAAGCGACCCAAAGCTGGATCGTACCAGCGGACTTTGTAGTAGTAGAAACCCAGGTCCGGTTCCTGGCGCTGGCCCGTGTAGGCGAAGGTGGTGGGCGAAGCGCCTGAGGTGTAACGCGCCTCACCCCAGGCCTTGTAGCGCATCTCGCCAACCACGTTCCCTGCCGAATCGATAGTCAGGTTCGTGCTGCCAAGATGGTCGCTCAGAAGATAAAAGAGGCCATTACCTTCAGGTTCGGATGCCCCCTCCACTCGCATCACTGCCTTGCTGCCATAATAAGCCCGCGACGCTCCACTTTCAACCTCGTATTCGTAATAATCACCGATATATACTGTCGTGACGCCATCCACGATGGACAGCACCCGATTGCCATCGCCGTCATAGAAGAATGCCGCGTCGTAGGGGCTGAGTGGCGCGGCCTCGGTTGCAGTAGGTGTGGGAGAGGAGGTCTCTGCGGGGTTGGCGGTCTCGGTGGGGGTCGGGCCAGCCGGGCTGGGCGTGGCGGTAACGATGGCCTCAGTCATTGTCGGTGTGGCGGTGGGGAGCGCCGTGGGAGTGGGCGTCTCGCTGGGCGTAGGTGTGGGCAAAGGCGTCGACGTGGCCGTTGCCGTGGAAGTCTCGCTCGGCATCGGCGTCGGCGTGTCGGTGGGATCCTGGCGGGCGCGGAAGACCGCTGCGGCGTGGGCGAAGTGACGCTTGAAGAGCAGGTTGTAGGACATGATTACCCGCTCCCCCTGGCTTCCCTCCGTGCTGCTGTTGGCGTGCAGGCCCCAATCCTTGCCGCCGACCGACTGATCCCAGCGCTCGACCTGATTCGGACCTGGATCCATCCCGTAGGTCCCGTCCACACCAACGATGCTCACCGCCATGTCACCCGGATTGGCAACTAGCGTTAGTGAGGTTGTGTCCCGATCCCAACCCTCACTGCCCATGCTCACCAACGGATTCGAGAGATCCACTCCATAAAGCGTGTACGCCCCGGCCAGCACCCAGGCGGTATCCATGCCGATGGCGACTTTGTGCGTCCCCGCCGGCGGATTGGGTAGATACCAGAGATGGACGATGGCATGGTCGCCGCCGGGATCGCTCGCCCCCGCAGCCTGAGCCATGCCGATTCCGCCATAACTGACGCCCCAGACTCCTTGGTGCCGGTCACGGCTATAGACGAAGGCCACCACCAGCAGGCGGTCCTCCCCCTCCTGCACGGTGTAATCGAATTCGATGTTCCAGTCGCACTCCCCGTGCTTGACGACATTGGCTCCGACGGTGATCTGCCGATAGGGCGGCGCCGGAGTACCTGTTGGGATAGGGGTGGCG
>CAYGXU010000003.1:18811-24183 GCA_964353875.1 uncultured Anaerolineaceae bacterium
AGCCGTGGCAGTGGACGTCTCGGTGGCAGTCTCGCTTGGCGTAGGCACGAGGCCCAGGATGTCCACCCCGATCAGGCGATGCTCCGCATCATAGTATAACGTTTGTGATATGGCTTCATCCACCTGGCGCTGGATCATGCTCCCGTTGGCGTCGTACCAGAAGCGCTGCTGGCCATCGAGATGCGTCACGGCGTGCGGATGAGCGGCATCGTAAGTGTAGCTCACCCCACCCTTCTGGCTCAGGTTGCCCGTGACGGGATCGTAGGCGTAGGTTTCGCTGTATAACCCCTCCGTCCCGCCGGTGACCTCGGCGCTGAGCAGGCGGTCGAGGGCATCGTAGTTGAAGGCCTGCGCTTGCGGGGCGCCAGAGACCCAGTCCTCGATTTGGGTGATATTTCCGGCCGCATCATAGGCGTAGCGCAAGTCCTGGAAGGCGGTCGCATCGGCGGCGGTGCCGGCACTGATGCCCTGCAAGCGCCCCTGCCCATTGACCGTAGTCCAAGGATAGAAGTCGTAATTCACGTTCAAAAGGTCATTCCCGAGCAGGCGCGACACCAGCCGTCCGGCGGCGTCGTAGCTTGAGGACTGGATATAAGTATCGGCGCCAATCAGGCTGTCCAGGGCGCCTTGCGGGTGATAGGCATAAATGACCTGTTCACCCGCCTGACCGGTGTTTCCGCCCGGATAGGTCATGCTGACGATCTGGTCGGCGGCGTTATAGCCCCATTGGGTGAGGAAGGTCCCCGCCCCAGTGATATCCTTGGTCTCGCTCGCCAGGCGACCGCGCGCATCGTAGCCCCAGCTTGTCGAGCCGGAGCGGTCCGCCATGCCGGTCCGCCGCCCGATCCCATAGGCGCCCTGATCATAGCTGTAGCTTACCAGCAGGTCACCCTCCGCCCCGCCGACGCGCTTCTCTCGCAGGCGATTGAGGGCATCGTAGCTGAACCAGAGCGTTTCGCCGCGGGCGTCGCTCTGGGTGATCAGATTGCCCAAGGCGTCGTAGCTGTACGCCCAGGGACCCATGTCGGGATCGGACATGCTCAGCTTGCGCCCGCCCTGGTCATAGCTTATGGTGATGCGCGTGGCACCGGCGCCGCTGCCTTTGGTGACCTCGACCAGCCGATCGAGTTCGTCGTAGGCATACGAGGCGCTGGGTCCGTCCGGCGGGACGACCTGAACCGTCCTGCCCCGGACATCGCGCCATTGGGTGGTGACGTTCGCGCGCGGGTCGGTGATGCTCGTCTGCAGATCGTCATAGCTGTAACGGGTGAGGTTGCCATCCGTGGCGGTCGCAGTCAGTGGGCGTCCTAAAGGATCATAGGTGGTTGCGGTCGAGGGTTGCGTAAGCTGCTGGCCACGATAGCCGCTATCCGCCGTCAGCATATAGGGCACCGTCTCTTGCACGACGCGGCCATAGTCATCATAAGCGAGATCCACGATGACGTCTCTCAATCCCTCAGCCAGTTGCGCGGCGATCGTCTGGCGTTGGATCGACTGCCCCAGACCGTCGTAAATGCGGCGTGAGGTCTGAACTGCGGAGTCATTCAATTTCTGGTGCATCTCGACCGTGTAGGGGAAACCGTCCGAGTAGGCGATCGCCACCGTGGGCGATCCACTCTCATCGCCGGGCTGGCGGATGCTCGTCAGGCGGCCGAAGGCGTCGTAGGTGGCCGTGGCCGTGGCGCCGTTGGGATTGGTCTCCTGGGTGGGCAAGCCGAAAGCGTAGTCGTAGGACAGCGCCGTGGTCTGGCCAAGGGCGTTGCGGCTCTCTACGGCATAGGTATGGTAAATGGGGTCATATTTCGTCGCGGTCGTCTGCGCGCCACCCGAGGCCAGGGCGCTCTGCGTGCCATATCCTGTGTAGGCGGTCGTCGAGGTCAGATTGCCCCAGTTGTCATAGGCGTATTTCTCATCCCGATAACGCCTCTCCCCACCTTCTGTGTCCAACCAGGCGCGTCGGGAGGTGAGGATGCCGGAGGTGGGCAGGGCGTTGTAGACGCCATAACCATCATAGTGGTTGCGCACCTCCGCCAGGGGATTCCCCGCCCCGTCGTAGGTGACCATGCGGGCTGGCAAGCCAACCAGGTAATTGGCATACCAGGTATTGGGGAAGTAGTCCGTTTGCGAACGGCGGTAGAGCTGCCAGGCGGAACCGTCCCAGGCGTACTCCAGGGTCGCAGTCAGGTTGCCGAATTGCCGTCCTCCCTGCAAGGCGGGATCGTGCTCGGTTTCCAGGCGCGTCCCGACCCAGGTCTGGTCGCCCTCATAGCTGCGTTGAATCGTCTCAACGGTGCGGATCCAAGAGATCGATAGACCAGCATATGTCGTGCCGTTCTCTTTCTTGGGCAGCGTGCCTAACGGTTGAGGATCGCTGGTGTAGGTGGTCTCCGTCTCGAGGTAGATGTTCCCACTCGCATCGGTCAATTGAGTTTTTGAGGGGAGTCCCTTGAGCAGGTCATCCTGGTGGAACCATGTTGTGCGGGTGGCGCTGTCCGGCCCCTGCTCCCAGAAGCGGGCGTGACCGCGAAACTCGCCATGCATCTCGATATACGGGTTGGAGGTGGCCGCCGCGGTCGAGTGGGCGGCGTCGTTCATCGCTGCCCCCTCGTAGCCGTAGGTGAATACTGCTGCAGCCGGATCAACCCCATCGTAGATGCGCTTCTCGCTCACGCGGTAACGGGTGGGCATGACTGTCGCGGTGTACTTGTTGAACGTGCAGGCGTTGCAGTTGAAGAGCGGCAGCGCCTTGGAAGCCTGGGGAGATAAGATGATGCTGGCTTCGAAAGGCTGCCATTGCCAATCGCCGGGCTTGGCATCCATCGGATCGCTGTGTTGGCTGGTCTGACCTTCATTCAGGCCTAATTGGACCCAGTTCCAGCCGCCGGCGTTGACCTGTGCCCAGAGCTTATAGGTGCTGCCCGGGTAGAAGACTTCTTGCTCAAGGCTGGTGATGCTCAGCTCCTCCCAGATCTGTTTGGGGGGCGACCAACCGGCAGAATTCCCCTCATCCGAGCTCTCCTGCCCGCTCCAAGGCTCGTAGGTGAACGCCACCCGACCCCCGTAGCCGTTATCGGCGGCAGTGAGGTGCGTCTGATCACCGTACTCGAAGGTGGTTGGAGGTAACGCTTCACCGTTCAACCCGAACTCCTGGACCTGAGCCAGCGTGGGTGTCTTCCCCCCTGCGCTCCAGGAGACATTGGGGAAGATGTTTTTCTCAGGATCGGTCTCATAGGTGAAGACATATTTCCGAACAACCTGATCGAATGTCCCATCCTCATCACTGTCGTGCTCTACGATAACTTCACTCAGTAGCGAACGCTGGAAGAGGATACGATAGGAATAAGCATCCGCCCAGGCACTCTGGTAGTCACTTCGGTTGGTGCGCACGAAGCGCACCCGGTAGCGGTTATGGGGGTAGGTGATCGTATGGGGGTAGACCGCCACCGAGTGATAGGACTGATCCGCATAGTCGGTCGGGTGAGTTGCGCAACGGTTGGTCACTTTGCTTTCCGTTGCATAGCTGAAATTCAGGGATTGTCCGAACGGGTTGGTGACCCTGGTCAAAGGCCATTGCCAACGACGTAGCATATCGATGTGGCAATTGTTGTAGTCCGGGTAGTAGGGGCCTGGATCGAACAGGTAAGCGTTCCCCACCTTGTCCCAGACGCGCCAGCGGGAAATGTCCGCCGGCCAACCGCTGTATTGCATCTCGGGGTAATGGCGGATGCGCCAGAAGTTTTCGTCAACGGGGTGGTATTCGACATAATCGCCATAGCCATCCGTGCCCTGACCCACCGGCAGCAGCAGGCTGCTGGCGCCGGCCACGTGCAGGTTGAAGGTGTCGTCGCCCTCGTAATCGAGGGTGCCTTTCATATCACGTTGGATATAACCGGTTTCCAGCGACCAGCCCATGCCGACCCAGGAGGCCTGTGTTCTCGAACTGGCTTGATCCACTACCTGGCTATTGTAGCTCAGAGCCAGGCTGGGCTGCAGACCACCCGGCCCGGGCGGTACTGCGATGGGGAGGGAGTAGGTCGCCGCGCCGGTGAAGGGCGCCACTTGAAAGCTAGCCAGGCTCGGCAGGCGGGCGGCCTCCCAGTTTTGGGTGTTGAAACTAAAGAGGGTGAGATGATCGCTCCAACCGGTGAGCAGGTTCTTCTCACGATCGACAAGCGAGGGCAATGGGTTCCAGGCGCCATCCTCTTCGTCGAAGTAGAAAAGGGTCAGACTACTCTCGTCGCCCCGCACCTCAGCATCGTCATATTCGACTTGGATCTCGATCGCCTGTGTGAACTGGCGCACCGATCGACCGCGCAAGTCGTAGGCCAGGATTTCGAAGGGGCGACCGCTGAGGGAGGGGATGCCCGCATCAGATCTAAGCTCGGAGAGTGGTGTCCCGCGGGCGAGGGATCGCAGGGCAGATGGATCCGCCTCCAGGACACGCGTTACAAGCAGGTCCTTGGTCGCGCCTTGGGGGAAGCTCAGGCGCACCCGCCCTCCCAGGGCGTCGAGGCGCCCCCCGTTGGCGCGGATCAGGGGCAGGGCGCTGAAGGCGGTGACCGCTTCCAGTGTCAGGCTATCTGCAGCGATCAATTGCTCGTCGTACAGGATGGCGCCGTAGAGATGGAAGGGACCTTCGGCGGTCGGATCGACGGTCAAAAACAGCGATCCCTCTGGGGCGATCAGATCCTGGCGTAGGCTCTGGCTCTCGACCTCATAACGGCCTTCGGTTTTCTCATCGGGTTGGAATCCCTGAGGCAGGAGGAAGAGCAGCTCGTGGCCGCCCTCCCCCTCCACATGCTCCCATCCCTCGATCTGCCAGTGCAGCTCAACCTGGCGTCCCGGCCTGACCCATGCCGAAGCGGTCTCCAAGTTGAGGACCAACTCTTCGTCCAAATCCTCGGTCTGGCGGACGGGAGCGCTGGCCGTGTCGACGACGGATTCCGCCGACGACACAGCCTCATCAAAGACGGATCGCCAATCCCATGTTACTGCTTCGGGCGTTTCCTGCTCGGGAAGCGAGGCCTGGGCCTGGACTGGAGCCAGCGGAGTGAGCAAGGTGCTGCAAATGAATGACCCGCTAAGAAAGCATTTCGCCGCTAATTTTAATAGTCCAATCTTGGCTGACATACTCCCTCCGGCTCGGAGGAGGCGTTGAGAGCCCCCCTGATGTAAATGGCAGCGATGGTCGTTGGTTGGTGAACCCCCACCGGCGGAACCCTCCTCGATGACTATTCCCTCCGCCGGAGGTGGAAGCGATGACATTCCTACCTAGAGATCATTATGAAGTGTCCCGGAGCGGTTGTCAATCACTTTTGCACAACATGCGTCGATTTGAGTGGGATTGAGCTCAGTTGATGTGCGCGAAGATC
>CAYGXU010000003.1:24283-67932 GCA_964353875.1 uncultured Anaerolineaceae bacterium
TCCCGCCCGATTTCTTCAGCAGCTCACCCAACTACTGGCGGTTGACGACACACCATAGAAGTTAGAAAAAAGATCCTCACCTCCTTGGTGAACAGCTATATGATATCCCTTCCATGGAGGATGAGTTCCTATGAAAAACCATCGATTGCCTTATTCGCCCTCAATCACCCCTGAAAGATCGTAAGGCATCGCTCCCGTAATCCGCGCCGTCACCATCTCCCCCGCCGGAACCTCACCTTCGATCAGCACCAATCCGTCCACCTCGGGCGCATCACGATAGGATCGCCCAATCGAAACCCCTTCAGCGCTCCCTTCCACCAATACATTTAGTCTCTTCCCAATAAAGGATCGGTTCTTCTCGAATGAAATTTCCTGCTGTATCAGCATCAGGCGTTCACGCCGCTCGTTTTTTACCTCCCTCGAGATCGGATCTCCAAGGTCCTCGCCGGGAGTGCCAGTTTCAAATGAATATTTGAAGACACCAGCTCGATCAAATCTCATCTCGGTCACAAAGTCCAATAGATCCTGGAAGGCTTCTTCCGTCTCGCCAGGATGACCAACGATGAAAGTGGTGCGGAAAGCCAGATCGGGCATTCTTACCCGAATTGTATCGACAGTCCGGCGGACCCAATCGATATTCGTTGGACGCCTCATTCTTTTCAAGACTTCGGTATGGCTATGCTGTAAAGGCAGATCCAAATAATGAACAATCTGAGGCTGGCTTGACATGACCTCGATTAATTCATCGGTCACATAACCGGGATAAGCATAAAGCACTCGAATCCAATCTACCGCAGGCACCTCACGAACCAGGGCTTCGAGCAGCCGTGCCAATCCATTTCTCATCCCCAGATCGTGGCCATAATCGGTCGTATCCTGGGCGATGAGGATCAACTCACGGATGCCTTGCGCCTGTAACTTGCGAGCCTCATCGAGGATCGACTCCATCGGTCGGCTGACTGCTTTGCCCTTGATCAATGGGATGGCACAAAAGGCGCACGGGCGTCGGCAACCGTCGGCGATTTTCAGATAGGCGCTCGCCCCCTGAATGGCATAACGCGGGATGCCAGGCACTTCGCCCCCCATAGATGGCTCATCCGGCAGATGGCAGAGTGTCTGGCGCGTCAGTCGGACGCGTAAAGTCTGGATCACTCGGGCGATATCCATCCAACGCCGGGCGCCCAGGATCCCATCGATTCCCTCTACTTTCTGAGCCACTTCGATCCCATAACGTTGCGTAAGACATCCTGCTGCGATCAAGAGCTGACCTGGCCTTTTCTTTTCCGCCAACTCCCGCAGCACTTTGTATGATTCCTCCTTGGCAGGTCCGATGAAACCACAGGTATTTACAATGAGGACATCGGCCTGGTCTGATTCCTGGCAAACTTGAAATCCCTCCCGTTGGAGAAGGGCGGACATCGACTCCGAATCGACGCTATTCTTGGCACATCCGAGGGAAATCAGATGATAGCGAGTTGCCATACTCCATCAACCTCCCGCCGAGGTTGATTCAGCCGCAGGACTAGGGGGAATCCCCGTTCCTGAAGGACTCACCGCCTGGGTTTCGGTGGGAGTTGGTGACCATGCCGGCGTCGACGTCGGGGTAGGTGTCTGAACCCCGGTAAGGGTCCAGATGCGGATTACGACTTGGCCCAACCCCCCCAGCAATCCTTGATCCTGACCGTTATATATAGCGCGTACCCCAGCCCCATTACCGGTGGTGACTTCAATCCCTTTGGTGGCTCTATATTCAAGAACATCGCCAGGCTTAGCACGCCCTTGGAATCCCACCTCATTGTCAACCAAAACAGAAAGCCAGGTTCTTTTCACAATGATAAGTTGAAGATTGACCTCACTGGCTGTCCCAATGAAAATAGATAGTGTTGGTGTCTCGGTAATCTGAGTGGGCTCCGGGGAGGTCTGCTGGATTCCTGCACCCGCGCTCGGTTGCTCCTCAAGTGTAGGAGAGGGGGTCATTGCAGAAATCAATAGCTCGGAAATCTGTTCCGTTGGAGGGACATTTTCACGCAGGGAAGCCATCATTCGGGTAGCGCCCCAAATCAAGACCGCAAGGATGGCTACTGTGATCCCTGTAGCGATAAAAAAATCAGAAGAGAGCCAACGTGGTCGGCGAGACCGCACCTGTACAGAGGGCCGCGTTGCGGGTTCTTGATAGCCGATACGCGTATTTTGGCTTTTTCCACGCCCCTGCAACCATTCAGCAAATTGGAGCAGGACAGAATCTACATCCAGTCCTAGAAATTCGGCATAATTGTGCAGAAACCCCCGTGCTTGAACCATTGATGGCAGGGAATCGGTATCCCCCTCTTCTAATGCTTTAAGATGATGAACTCTAATGTGCGTGGCGCGCTCCACTTCCTCGAGCGTCAGACCCAGGCGCTCACGCGTCTCCTGCAAAAGTCGACCGATTGATTCCATCACCTTCCGCTTTATGGAAAGCCACTAGAATCTAGATGATGCATAAATTCTAGTGGCCTGCCTTTATCCATGCCTATCCTTCGTCGCTTTCTACACCCTCGATTGTATCTTCCACTTCATCAGTTGACTCTGCCGTCTCCTCGATGGGTGCCTGTACTCCCTCTTCTGGAGCTGCCTCGGCTTCTTCGAAAGAATCCAATTCGGCCTGTAACTCGGCGAAATCTTCTATAGAGACCCCTTCCTCGATGACTTCTTCCATGACCGACTCGGGGAGCTCGCCTTCACGATGGATAATGATCTTCACCTCAGGAATCAGGTCAATGGTCAATCGTAAATAGGCTTTATGGATACCCAATAGCTTAATCGGTTGAACATCGACTTGTTTACGGTCGATCTTTATCCCAGTTTTTTTCTCGATCGCTTCTGCAATCATGAAATTTGTAATGGAGCCATACAATTTTCCGGTTTCGCCGGCTTTAACTGGGAAAGTAAGCTCTAAGCCAGCCAATTGCTCCGCAACACTGCCCAACTCCTGGTTCAACTGTGCTCGCAGACTGGCAGCCGACTTTTTGATGTAGCCTGCCTGTTTAACTGCACCGGGCGTGGCGAGCACAGCTAGGCCCTGGGGGATGAGATAGTTGCGACCAAACCCATCCGCGACCTTCTTCACGTCACCAGCCCGTCCTAATTTGTACACATCCTGTAATAATAATACTTTCATCTTTTTTCAAGCCCTTTCTGCAAAGATTGAGCGCCGCACTCGGCGCTCGAAGGCGAAGGGTACAACGCCTTAGCCGCGAAATTGTACCAGAACGGGATGGCAGGGTCAAAGGTTCCCCCACGAAAGGCGGTATCTGATCCACAAAAGATCAAATCGCAGCTTCAATAAACCTTTTTTAAGTCTTTTTTGCTTCCCCCATTCCGAACTGCCAGAGAGCCTCATCCTGCACCAGACCA
This sequence comes from uncultured Anaerolineaceae bacterium, assembly GCA_964353875.1. Taxonomy (GTDB): domain Bacteria; phylum Chloroflexota; class Anaerolineae; order Anaerolineales; family E44-bin32; genus MGNI01. Next base: position 27,680 of record CAYGXU010000003.1, read on the forward strand.
TTACCCGATCCCCTGCGAGTGATAGGATCCATACAGAATAGTTCAAGAAAAAAAGACGCTTGGCGGCTTCTCAAGGCGGACCTCAACATCCTGGCGTGTTTTTTCCATTACTAAAGCTTCTTCTCCATTTGCATAGTACCGCTTCCAACGATCGACTTCGACATACCCCGCCTTGAGATAAAGAGCCTTTGCAACCTGGTTTGATGGGCGTAACGCCAGGCGTACTCGAGAGGTTTCTAATGCCTGTTCACAGGCCTCGAGCAAACGTCGACCAATCCCCCGACCACAGAAATCCGGGTGAACGCCAATAGAAGCCACCCATCCCACACCCTGCCGATCGCGCCGGTCGCCAATCACAAAGCCGATTACATTCTCCCCTGATACGGCTTTAATCTTCACTGCGTCCGGAAATACCAACGCTGCCATGACATCGATCCAAGGCCAGGCCTCTCCCCGAAAGCAGAGCTTTTCCAGGGCAAAAATCGCACGGAAGTCTCGCCACGCGGCGGGCAGCAGCGAGACTTCCTCGATTCCATGCTGATGTTCGTCCAAATACGACGACTACTCCTTCTTGTTCACAAAGTTTTCCAGCAGGCTGGTGAATTCCATCGGGAAGATAAATTTTGTTGACGGACCAGTCCCCATGGCCTTCAAGGTCTCAAAATACTGCAGGGTCATCGTTTTGCTGTCGATTTCCTGAGCGATGCTATAGATTCGCTGCAGAGCAGATGCAAAACCTTCGGCGCGGAGAAGTTGTGACTCGCGATCACCTTGTGCACGCAGGATGTTGGATTCCTTATCACCTTGAGCGATCAAGATGGCAGCCTGCTTTTGACCATCAGCGATATTGACCTCAGCGTCACGCTGACCAGTTGATTCGGTTACCACGGCGCGACGTACACGTTCGGCGGTCATCTGGCGATTCATCGCCTCCTGCACTTCCCTTGGCGGGATGATCTCGCGGATCTCGACGTTGGTCACTTTCACACCCCAGCGCTCCGTGACCTCATCCAGTTTCGTACGCAATACCTGGTTGATATGGTCTCGTTCAGAGAGCACATCGTCCAGTGGGATGCCACCGATCACGGCTCTTAGGGTCGTCGTGGCCATACCTTGCGCCGCAGCTTGGAAGTTCCCGACCTGCAATACGCTTTGTGCAGCGTCGACGACTTTGTAGTACCAAAGGAAATCGATCTCGATCGGGGCGTTGTCCAAAGTAATACAGGTCTGATGCGGTACTTCCCGTACTTGTTCGCGCAAATCCACCTTTATGCCGCGCTCAATAAACGGGATAAGGAGCACCAAACCTGGGCCTCGTTGACCCATGCAACGACCAAGGCGAAAGACAACCAGCCTTTCATATTCTTGTACGATACGAATGGCACTCGCCAATGCAACCAGTGCAACCACACCAACGGATCCCAGCAAACAAGCAACCCAAGTGAAATTTTCCATTGCTATTCTCCTTTTTCTTTTAATATCTGTGCGGGTTGATCGATGGGTACAACATGTAAGATCAAACCTTCCCGGTCATGTACACGCACTTTCTCACCGGGCAAGATAAGACCATCGGAAAAAGCTGACCACAATTCACCACCCACATATACGGTCCCATAAGGATTGATCGATGAACGCACCTCCCCGATTTGATCCATAACCACCCAAGGATCCAACTGCGAGCGCATCCGTTGAGCCATGACTATTTTGCGAATCGCAAACCAGTAAAACCCGAGGGTCATCAAAGATACCGAACTGGCCAAGAGGGGATTTACCCCCACTCCACCATCTAGGGGACGGAAAAGGAATACAGAACCCAGGCTTAGTGCGACTGCTGAAGCCGCGAGCAGCACTTCATCCCACTTGCGAACGAATAAGCTCAAGATAAATAGGATCACCGCCAAAGCCAATGGGAGGAACGCCCAACCATTCAAAGGAAGGAAAAACATCCCAATCCCGGCACTACCGAGCGTCATGAAGGCCAATAACTCATAAAATCCCGTCCCCGGAGTGATCACTGCCAGAGAAGCGAGCCAAAAACCTGCGACCAGACATAAATAAAGAAGATTGGAGAACCATGGAGATGAGATATCGATCATCGTACCTCCTTTATGCTATACGATCTCACTCAGTGTAAGAGAATCCCATCCCACAACATGATCCTAAACCGACAATTAGCCGACACATCTTTATCAGCTTCATGGTTACTCAGGCAAATGTCGAAATTGAAAAACCGCCCAGAATAAAACCACATCGGCTTGTGAATCCATCATCCAGATATTCCTGCCTTAACTTTACAATACTTCATCCAATGCGCCTATATCGAGCATTGAGCTCAATTCCACAAGCGAGCAACTAAACGAAATCTAGCCCCATTCATTCCTGGCTTAAACCAGAGTCCTCCAATCCCTCATCTCCCATCTTTCCTAATGTTTATATCATTTGAAAGTTATTTCAGGGCTTGATTAAACCTTCTTCTCATACATGCGGTAGGTTTTGTAAACCTTTCCCCCCAGCATTTGGATCGAGCGATTCATCATCTCATTATTTTCCAAGATCCAGCTCATCTCCGCCCACTTGTAGCCTTTCTTAAAAGCCAACTTCGCCGTTTCAATGTACATGAGGGCATCAACCCCGAGTCCACGATATTCGGGCAAGACTCCCAGGGCGAAGACGCGCAGCCAATCCACTCTTTTGCGCACCTTCCAATGCCAGGCCAGTTTCAACATGGTGAGGGTTTCACTCGTCTCAGGGCGCGGATAAGCCAGGTGAAGGGGCTGATTTAGATCCGGCAACGAGAGGCCCACACCGATCGTGTCACCGTTGTCCTTCTCGACCATTACGACGATGTCCGGATCAAGCATTGGTCGCAGTTGTTCCGCCAATTTGTCGATTTCGGCATCGGTTAATGGCACAAAACCCCAATTTTTCGCCCAGGATTGATTGTAGACTATTTTGAACCTTTCAACTTCCTGATCAAAATGCTTCATGTCTATTTTGCGGATGTGAAGGTCCTTTCGTTCTCGTATTTTTTCTGTGACCCGAATAAGTTTCTCAGGCACGTGTTGGCGGAAGTCTTCCACATTGAGAGCATAGGCCCAGAGGTCCATCGCTTTCTGGAAACCAGCACCCTCGATATATCCCTGATATCGAGCAGGGTTATATGTCATTAAAATCCTGGGTAGATCATCGAAACCATCGATCAGTAAACCGACTTCGTCGTTGGTAGAAAATTGCGCCGGGCCGATGATGCTCTCATGTCCCGCCGCACGTACCCAATCCACAGCGGTTGAGAGCAACGCTTCCGCAGCTTCAGGATCTTCCAACACTTCGAAGAAGCCAAAGAAGCCCACATTCGTTTCTTGAAATTGGTTGTAGAGATTATTAGTGAAGGCAGCGATGGTACCCACAACTTTGCCATTACGGCGTGCAAGGAAGTATTCTGCTTTGGCGTGTTTAAAGAAAGGATTTTCCTTAATATTTAAAAATGATTTTCGTTCAGAAATCAGGGGAGGGACCCAGTATCGATCTTGTTTATAGACCTGCCATGGAAAGTGGATAAAGGCGATGAGGTCCTCGGGAACCTCCACAGTGGTGATTGTTAACTCAGGCATTGGTTATCTCCTATCGCGGGTTGATCCATTATACAACCAGGATCATGTTGGAGGAAAAGAATTGTGACACTTCTAATGCTGATGGTATCATTGCTAGCGAGTTTGGAGTCCGGAATGTTACAGGCTTATCCTATTGCTTTCGCATCTGGCATCCTCATTGGCCTACTATGGTTGGGATGGGGCAATTCGGCAACAAAATCTCTTAGCAGACAACTTCCTCCAGCCTTACGTATCCGTGCAGGGCTGACGGCTCTTGTATCAGGGATAATCGGCGCCAGGCTGGGTTTCGTTCTCCCCCATGGGGGGTACTATATCAACCACCCAGAACAAATCCTGATGCTCTGGGAGGGCGGTCTAAGTTGGGTTGCAGGCGCGATCGGTGCACTTCTAGGTTTGGCATTCTTGGCAGCTATCACTCATCAATCTTTCTGGTTGCTCATCGATGCGATGGCCATACCGGCTGCTATCCTGGCTTTTGCTTGCTGGTTTGGGTGCCTCCTGGAGGGTTGTAGTTACGGGAAAGCGGCCGATTTTGGCTTGCTCACACCACCTGCTGCGGATGTCTTCGGCACGGTTTCAAAGCGTTGGCCAGTCCAAGGTTCAGGTGCCCTCCTTTGTGTTGGTGCTTTTCTCATGTTAAGGGCGCTTGATCATCGGAAATTGGCTGAGGGCGCGCTGGGTGGTTTGGGCTTGGCCATGATCTCGGCCGTCAACCTGCTCTTGGCTTTCTTTCGTGGCGACCCGGTCCCCGTATGCTTTGAAGTTCGGCTTGATGCCCTCGCCAGTGGGGGGCTTCTGGTGCTCTCCATACTCATCTTCGCCTTGCGTACCTGGTTCGGGGAAAAGTGATGGAGTTTGTATGAAAAAGATAACGATCGCACTCGCTCAAATGAACACAAGACTTGGCGCTGTCAGTGTCAACTTGGAGAACACCTCGAGTGGATCGAAGAAGCGCGCAGGATAGGTGTTGGCTTAATCCTTTTTCCCGAATTATCCCTTACGGGATATTATATCCTTTAGGATCTTACCCCATTGGTCGCTCGAAAGCCGTCTCCAGATGACCCTTGTTTTCAACCTTTGCTCCAGGCCAGTAATGGGATCGACATTGTGGTAGGTTTTGTAGAGGCAGAAAAGCGCCACCGCTTCCATATCGCTGCTGCCTACCTCTCAAAAGGCGAAGTACTCCACATCCATCGCAAAGTTAATCTGCCGACATACGGAATGTTCGATGAGGGCCGTTTTTTCGCCCATGGCGATCGGCTGCGCGCCTTTGATACCCATTTCGGACGAGTAGGGATCTTGATTTGCGAGGATTACTGGCATGTCTCCCTACCTTACCTGCTTTGGATGGATGGGGCTGAACTATTGTTATTCACCTCCGCCTCCCCAGGAAGAGGATTGAATCGGGAAGCGAAACTTGAATCTGCCCGTTGGATCGAGCAAATCAATCAGGGTTATGCCAACCTCTTCACTGTCTTCGTCGCCCATTCCAATCGCGTAGGTTATGAGGACGGCCTCAACTTCTGGGGGGGCTTCACCCTTTTTGATCCTGACGGGAAGCGCCTCGCACATGCACCCCACTTCGAGGAAACCTTGATTAACGCCGAAATCGATATGGCACAACTCCATCGGACACGAAGCCGCCTGCCCTTGTTACGCGATGAACGCCCTGAACTCCTTCTGAGAGGACTGGAAACCATTCTGGAGGGACGACGGCGCGAAGTATAACCTTGGAGGAATACCAAACATCATTCTTCTCACATGAGGGGAATGGCATTTCATGACATTCATCATGGCGCCGGAATTGGCGTCCTGCGAGACTAATATCGCCTCAGGGTTGGTGAAGTTGACGAAAGGAATTTATAATCCATTCCATCAGGGAAAGGATTTTCAATATGAGCCTCTGCCCTCCGTTTACCGTTTCTATGAAGCCCTTTCTTTTATCCAATGAATGAGCAACATCATGAAAAAAGAAATCATTTCCCTCGAGATTAACACCGAGCTAGCCAGGCAAATCCTGGTAGGTTTCCTGCGAACCGAGATTACACGTGCCGGATTCTCGCACGCTGTGGTAGCACTCTCGGGAGGGCTGGATTCATCGCTTTCTTGCCTTCTGGCAGCCGAGGCGCTCGGCCCTGAAAATGTCCTCGCCATTCGCATGCCATTTCGGACCTCGCCACCTGATTCCATGGAACACGCCCAGCAGGTCATCGAAATGAGTGGAGTGAAGGAATTAACCCTACCGATCACGGAGATGGTGGATGCTTATCTGGACAAAGTCCCTCATGCTGATCGGGTGCGCAGGGGGAATGTGATGGCGCGTATGAGGATGATTGTGCTTTATGATCAATCCGCTGCTTTTCAAGGACTTGTTGTTGGAACAGGAAATAAAACCGAGATCTTGCTGGGATACACAACTCTCTACGGGGATTCCGCCTGCGCGCTTAACCCACTGGGCGACCTGTATAAAACCCAGGTCCGTCAACTGGCGGCTGCGATGGGCGTACCGGAGGCGATTATCAAGAAAGCCCCCAGCGCTGATCTTTGGGCGGGACAAACCGATGAGGGAGAGCTTGGCTTTACATATGAGCAGGTCGATCGATTGCTCTACTTACTTGTGGATGAGCGCTATTCTCCCGAAGCATGTTTGGATGCAGGCTTTGATCGGGAGTTTATCGATCATGTCCTGGAACGCATCCGCCAGACTCAATTCAAACGTGTCTTGCCCCCCATTGCCAAACTCAGCAACCACACGGTTGGCTATGATTTCCTTTATCTGAGAGATTGGGGCGCGTAAACCTGCGGCGAAGAAATCCTTCAATATGGAGCGGGAGCACAGAGAATGGACTGTACTAACGCTATTTGCAGTCAGTCGATCAATCTGTATTGTATTCCCTGCGCGCTTATTCCATTTGAAAGGCGTTTTGCCATAGGATTGGATCTTCATTCATTCACTACTTTCGATACAGAAGCTATTCATGGTCTTCCCTCCTGCAATAAGCGAAGAGCATGATTGCAATTTGAGTAAAACAAAGGAGACACTATGAAACGTGTTGTGAGTATCAGCGTCGGATCATCGAAAAGGGACAAATCCGTTGAAATCGAATTGCTCGGAGAACAGTTGCTCCTTGAGCGTATCGGCACGGATGGAGATCTCAACAAGGCCGCGCAACTCTACAAGGAACTAGATGGGAAAGTGGATGCCCTGGGTGTGGGGGGTGGCATCCTTGGTTTCAACGTCCATGGCAAGGAGTATCCTTTCCACACCTTCAGACGAATAACCAAGCAAGTAACCCAGACCCCAGTGGTTGACGGTACCGGTCTGAAACTGACTCTAGAAAGCCGGGTAGCGAGCTTTATGGAGGGGCGGATTGCGGAAGCCCTCCAGCCGCGTCGCGTTCTAATCACCAGCGCCGTTGACCGTTATGGCATGGCGTTGTCCTTCCATCAGGCAAAATACGATTGCATTTTCGGTGATTTAATGTTTACTTTCGGGATCGGTATCCCCATCTATAGGATAAAGAGCTTTCATCTGTTGGCTGCGCTGATTCTTCCTATCGCCGGGTATCTGCCCATCGAATGGGTGTATCCAACCGGCGAAAAGCAGGAGACTCGCACACCTAAGTGGGAAAAGTATTTTCAATGGGCGAAAGTCATCGCAGGGGATTCTCACCTGATTACCCATTACATGCCCGACGATCTGGAAGGAAAGGTCATCGTCACCAACACCACCACACCGGAGGATGTCGCCTTATTCCGGCAGGCTGGAGCAAGGTATCTCGTCACCTCGACCCCCGTCCTCGATGGTCGCTCCTTCGGCACGAATGTCATGGAAGGCGCGTTGGTAGCCATATCAGGAAAAGGAAGGCCGTTGACCACTCAAGAGATTAGTGATCTCTTGGATGCACTGAACATGGAGCCTCAATTGCGTGATCTAACGCTGCCAGAATAAAGTGAACGAGGATGTCATCCAAATCAAAGAGAAAAGGATCTGGCGCCTATAACCTGTTCTGTGAAAGCGTATACGCTTTCGTACAAAGCATCCCTCCAGGCAGAGTAATGACCTATGGAAGCATCGCAAACCATCTTCCCCGACCGGAAGGGATCGATCCGCATTCTTACGCTCGGATCCGGGCTCGCTGGGTCGGCTATGCTCTCAAAGCCTGCCCCGAAGATGTGCCTTGGTGGCGCGTCGTCAATGCGGAAGGGAAAATCAGCCAACGCATGGGACACGGTCCCAATGTACAACGGATTTATCTCGAGCAGGAAGGGATCGTATTTGAAGACCCTGAACATATCTCGCTCAAAGATCACCTTTATGAGCCAGTCCCGCCGGAGGATTGAGGGCGAATAACGAAGGGAGGAGCTTTTATCATCCAGAAAATGCGATCAGAGTCATCCATTTCGTGAAATTGTTAAGGCCAATTTCTATGATCTTCTTAGTATTACAGCGCAATGTCAGGAAACATCATATGATTTGCCCGCTCTTATCCCTCTTTCATCCCCCCATTTGCGCCATTCAGGGCTCTGCCCAAAATGGCTTTTAGTGGCGCAAATGGGGGGACAGAGGGGGGTAATGGGTGAATCAGAATGAAAGACGATATGCTGAGTAGATACCATTTTATTGATAAAAGCCAAGGAGTCGAACAGCCTACCATGACTTCTTCGCATTCCAGCACAAGAGTATAGGTTGACTTCTCCTTTAATGGCGTATACACTTCGGCACTAAAATCGGATTATTTGAGAGACCGATCGTGGAAAGCTGTAGCACATTCTGACACATCATTATCCATCTAGGCCTCTCAGAGCAGGAGTACAAATCAAATGGAAGCGATCATGCTTTCTGCGGGGATCCCGGCGGAGGATGACCTGCTTTTCTCCTACACAAATGGGGCTCCAAAAGCATTCATCCCGATCGGTGGCAAACCGATGGCACAATGGGTGCTGGATGCCCTTGATCAATCAGATGCCATCGATCATATCCACATTGTTGGTTTGGAAGAGAACTGCGGTCTGGGAAGTAAGAAGCCAATCACCTTCATCCCCAATCATGGGGGCATTCTTGAGAATGTCCAGGCTGGATTCCTGCATGTTAGAGAACTGAATCCCACTGCTACGCATGTTCTGGTTACTTCATGTGATATCCCTACGATCACTAGCGCGATGATCGACTGGCGCGTTCGAATTGCGCAAGAAACCGAATGTGAATTTCATTACGCCGTCGTAGAACGCTCGACGATGGAGACTCGTTTCCCTGGCTCTAACCGTTCCTACATACGCTTGAAGGATGTCGAAGTTTGCGGTGCGGATATGAATGTCATCCAAATCTCGACCATTGAGAATCCCACAGCATGGCAAAGGTTGATTGCTTCCCGGAAGAATCCCATAAAACAAGCGGCATTGATCGGTTGGGATACCTTGTTTCTTATTCTTCTGCATCAACTGACACTGCTGAATGCAGAGTCGATTGTTAGCAAACGCCTGGGAGTCGTTGGTCGGGTGGTGACATCGCCCTACGCAGAAATTGCCATGGATGTGGACAAACCCCATCAGTTAGAACTTATTCGGATGGAAATGGAGGATAGTAGGAAATTACCGCTTTAAAGCTTCATTCTATCTTGGAAGTGGATGCACGCTGGTCCAATCGATTGCGTATTGCGGAAAAACCTGGCATTCTTCGCGGGTTGGCTGCGGTGATTGCCCATTCCGGTGATTCATGGTTCTGGGTGATTGGTTTAGGCATCATTTGGATTGTGGGGGATTGGGAAACACGTTATCGGATGTTGCATCTTATTGGCGGCATCATCATCACCGCCATCCTGGTGATGAGCCTTAAGCTCATGATACGACGTCGTCGCCCGGAAGGCGATTGGGGCTCAATCTACCGCAACACGGATCCACACTCCTTCCCTTCCGGACATGCCGCCCGCGCCATTCTCCTGGCAACAATGGTTGGCGGCATGGGCCCTGTCTGGCTGGCGCTAATCCTTCTAGTCTGGGCGCCTCTTGTCGGGCTGGCGCGCGTGGCAATGGGAGTCCATTACCTCTCTGACATCATCGCTGGCGGCTTCTTAGGCTTCCTGATCGGCATCCTGTGGATCTTGCTCCTGCTTTGAGCAATAGACCAACTTCGAACTTATCAAGCATGATTTCAATTATTAAAAAGCCCCCTTTCCCCTTTTGCCATCTCTAAAGAATCTTCAATCTTGTGCCCGTCTTAAGAGGGGTAGTAATAATGCGTAAATCGTAGAATGAAATGGGGTAGGGACTGCGAGCTCCCGGCCGATGCGGACAATTGCCCCGCTTAAGGCCTCCAGTTCGAAAGGCCGGCCTGCAATAACATCCCTTTGCATCGAAGAGGTGGTTGACGGCTCAAATCGCTCCAATATCGAAAGCGCTCCCCCGACGACATCCACGTCCATTAGTATCCCTTTGCGACGGGCAAGCGTTTCTACTTCCTTCATTGCCCCCATTAAAAACTCCCCGGTTTCATCGCAAGCGAGAAGCTCTCCGGATGTGACATGTGCCAAAGATGAAACACCTGCAAAAGCAGCGATGAAAAGGAATTTCGTCCATAACTGCACAAAAATGTCCTCCGCTTGATGGGCTTCCACACCACATCCTGCCCATGCATCCAGTAGTTTCTGCACCCGTACCGAAGGCTGCTTATTCAACTCCCCAGCGACCACTCGTCGGAATTTGCTTTCCTGACGGATCACACCAGGCTCTTCAATCCTGGCAACAACGTTGGTCACTCCCCCCACCACAGGATCAGGTCCTAAATGTGCCATCAAGACTTCATGAGCATCCACACCGTTCAACAGGGGGAGAACAGTCGTGCCGGAACCAATTAAGGGATTCATGGATTGCGCTGCAACCGCTAACTGGAATGTTTTCACCGTGACAAGAACATAGTCGACCACGCCCACCCGCTTGGGATCATCCGTTGCATGAGCCGGATAGATAGTGAAATCACCATTCACACTCTTAACCCGTAATCCCTTCGCTCGGATCGCTGCTAGATGCTGTCCGCGAGCGATGAAGATGACTTCATGACCAACTTGTGCTAGAAGTCCGCCGAAATATCCCCCGACGCCCCCGGCTCCAAGAATCGCGACTCTCATGCTAGATTTACAGTGTCGCCTTGATCGTGCCGCCGTCAAACATCAAGGCGTGACCATGGATGAAGGAGGCGGCGGGTGAGGCGAGCCAGGCAATGGTCTTTCCATACTCTTCTACGGTTCCCATGCGCCCCAGGGGGACAGAAGCGGTGATCTTGGCAATCTCCTCTTCCACAGAGGTCTTATTCCGCGTGGCTCGGTCCTGCATCAATTGCTCCACGCGCTCCGTCCATGTCCAGCCCGGATTAATCGAGTTGACTCGTATCCCCTTAGGCCCGAATTCTTTCGCTAAGGACTTCATCAATCCGATGACCGCCATTCTGAGCGAATTAGAGAGGATGAGATTGTCAATCGGCTCTTTGACTGACATGGATTGTGAGGCGACGATGCTGCCCGATCCCGCCTGCAACATGTGGGGGAGGACAGCATAGCAAAGATGAACCGTGCTCATAATGGTCAGGTCGACGGCTGCCTTCCAATCCTGAGGGGTCAGACTGAGAAACCCACCTGGCTTGGGACCGCCGGCATTGATAATCAGGATGTCAATGCGCTTGTATCGCTCAAGCGTTTTCTCTACAAGCTGTTGAATGTCCTCTGGTCGATTTAGATCGATTCGTATGGTCAGTACTTCGGCTCCTAGTTGGGAACGGAGTTCATCTGCTGTCTGTTCTAACGCCTCACTCCTTGCACAGATCGATAACTTCGCTCCCTCTTCAGCTAGAGCTTTTGCCGCTGCTTTTCCAAGCCCCTTCGAGGCCGCGGTTACTAAAGCGATTTTATCTTTAAGCCCAAGATCCATCTGATCTCCTCCTTCTCGAAGGAATTTCTCCTATTCCTGATACGCGAACTGAATAAGCGGAGTTGATTACCCTGATCATGTACAATCTTTGTTTTTACGAAACAACACCAAAATAGGATGGTTGGATGTAAACATCCGAACAGAGACGCCCTATGGAAGTGACCAGTCGGCGCCGATGATAAGCGTGATGTCGATCGGACTATCGGGGTCGTATTGGCTCAGGATTTGGCTCTCCGTCAGGTTAGCCAGGTTCAGCAAGAACTGCCGGGTGTAGGGATTGCCAGTGTGATCGATCACCACTGTCTTATCATAGTTCAGGCGATCGGCATTGCCCACTTCGACCACATTCAATCCCAGGCCCTCCAAGTATTGTGCGGTCTTTCCAGCCAATCCTTCAATACCGGCGCCATTGAGGACTTCAATAGACGCTCCTTCTGCGTTAGCGGCGTAGGCAGGATCGTTTTCTGAAATCGAGGGGGAAATCGCGCTGGACATGGTAAAGATCTCATCGCGCAGTTGACGTATCTTTTCCGGTACCGGTTTAAGAACTTCCGCCCCGGATGGCAAGATTGTGAGGATGACCATCTCTGGAGGGCTGATTACACCTTTCTTTATTGTCGTGGGGTCGATCTCCATCGCCAAAAGACCCAAACTAATAACCCGTTGCAATTGTTGGATCATTTGTTCCGGCGGCGCATTGGCATCGATTAAGTTGGTTCGAACGCCCGCTTTAACCTCCTCATACAGAATTGGGGCCTTGGTCACCAGTAAGGGGATCATGTTGAAACCCATCACTCGATCGCGGATCGCGAGAGCGACTTGTTGCTGCCGCTCCGCACGGTCGAAGTCGCCCCCTTCCGTCTTGCGCGCCCTGGCAAAAGCCAATGCCTCTGCCCCATCCAGATGATAAGGCTTGGCTTCCAGCCACAGGCTCAAGCGTCCAATGGGAGAGATTTTCACCGGTTGTTTTACAAGGACATCCACTCCGCCAATCTCGTCGATCATGCGCTCAAATGCGGAGAACTCGATCACCGCATAATATTGGACCGGGACTCCGATAAAATTCTCAACGGTCTTCATCGCCAGAGCAGGTCCCCCGCCCGGAAGCCTCTGGCTTTCGCCCAGGAAATAGGCGGTGTTAATGCGATTATGCTCAAAGCCAGGGATCTCAACCCATAAATCGCGGGGGATGGACAACATCCCCGCTGTTTTGGTGAGGGGATCGATCGTGAGCAACATCATCGTATCCGTTCGAGGTGGACCTTCACCCTTCTCCCAGTCGCGGTAGTCGAGGCCCATGATCAAGATGGTCACTCGCTCATTCCCATCCCAAGCCAAGGTCTTATCATCCATAACCAATGGGAGCACTGTTTCCCCGGGTAAAGGTGTATTCACCTGGGTACCCACCCCTGTGAAACCGAAGGGTTTGGGCCCTCCGCCTGTCCATCCAACAACCATTTTCCTCACCAAATTAAAAACCAGGAAACCGGCAACGATGGCAAAAACGAAGAAAGCGATCGCGATCGCCCATGTACCCCATTCGCGTCCACGTGTTCTTCGATTAATCGATGTGCGCATCTCGTGCTTTTAATCCCGTCCCTATTCATGGATCGAGCTGAAGAAACTCTCGGATTATATCACGCCCTTTCCTGATGCTTCGCCAGTCGCTCCCAGAGCACGATCTGTTGATTGAGCTCCTCCTCAAGCTTTGCATATCGTACGCCAAGTTGGCGCACCCGATCCACATCAGTGCCTACATCTGCCAACTCCTGTGCCAGTTGCCTCAGTTGTTCCTCGAGGTCAGCGATACTCGCTTCAATCTTCTCTAATTCAAGCTTGGTCTTATTTCGTTTTGGGCTTGGTTTTGCCTTCTCGGGTTTCCTGGCTTGCTTGGCCTTGGTCATCTCCGCCTTTTGCTGTCTCACTTCAAGGTATTGGGGATAACCTCCCGTAAAGACTTCGAGGCCGGTCTCGTCGGGAGAGATCATCCACAATTGTGTTGCCATGGCGTTAACCAGATAACGGTCATGAGTGATGAGCAAGATTGTGCCCTCAAATTGAGCTAATGCGGCTTGAAGGACTTCCTGTGAAGGAATATCAAGATGATTTGTCGGTTCGTCCAACAAGAGCAGATTCGCGTCTTTCAACAAGAGTTTCGCCAATGCAAGGCGACCACGCTCTCCCCCCGATAAGGACTCCACGGTCTTAAAGGCATCGTCTCCTCGAAATAAGAAACGAGCAAGGAAATCGCGAGCTTCCGCTGGCAAAAGGCCTGGATTATCTGCACTCAACTCCTCAAGGACACTTCGCATGGGGTTGAGGCCCTCATGAGCCTGAGCGAAATAACCAATTTTCAGGCTCGCTCCCAGGCGCGCTTGTCCGCCGTAGGGAGGAATTTCCCCCAATAGTGTCTTCAGGAAGGTTGTCTTTCCGGCCCCATTTGGCCCCATAATCGCAACGCACTCTCCACGGTACAAGACCAGGTCTGGAACATGGAAGAGGGGGCTTTCTGCTTGTGGAAAACCGATCTCAAGTCCACGCGTCACCAGCACTTGATCTCCCGATCGGCGAGCCTGTCCAAATTTTATCCGCACCAGATGTTCACTTGTGGGGGCTTCTACTGCATCATCTCGCAGCATCCTCTCAAGACGCTTTCGCCTGCCTTTGGCCTGTCGGGTGTTTTGCCCAGAAATATTGCGACGGATATAGTCCTCTTCCTTCTGGACGAACTCTTGTTGCGCTTGATATTGCAGCCATTGATAACGTTGACGTTCTTCCCTTTGAAGAAGGTAGGCGCTATAGTTCCCGCGGTAAATCTCAATGCCTTGAGAAGACAGTTCCCAAACAGTATTCGCAACGCTATCGAGGAAGTATCGATCGTGAGAGACAAGTATCGCTGCACCTTTCCAATCCTTGAGCCATCCTTCCAACCATTCCACTGCCTGGATGTCAAGATGATTGGTTGGCTCATCCAGCACCAATAACTGTGGATCCTCTAAGAGCAAACGGGCAAGAAAGGCACGGGTCTGTTCTCCCCCGGAGAATTGAACAAGAGGCCGATCATGATCCTCAGGCGTAAATCCAAGCCCATTCACTACTTGAGCGGTCCGTGCCTGGTAGGTGTAACCGCCTTGATGCTCGTAGGTTTCCTGCAGGACGCCATAGCGTGGCAATAAATCATCAGCCTTTTTGGAGTCCAGCATCTCGCGTTCCAACTCCCTCAACCTTTCTTCCAGGGAACGCAATCCACTAAAGGCCAGTAAAGAATATTGCCCCAATGTCTGTTGAAGATCTACCCGATGGCTCTTAGAGAAACTGACTTCTTGTGGTAAATATCCGATCTTTAATTGGCGTGCTTTGTGAAGCGATCCTTCATCAGGTTCATCCAACCCAATGATCAATCGCAGCAAGGTGGTCTTGCCAACACCATTAGGTCCCACCAATGCGACACGTGCATGATGAGGGATCGCAAATGAGACGCCCAGAAAGATATCCAGGGCGCCGAAGGATTTCGCCAGGTTTTGCGCAGTAACGAGAGGCATAGATTATCTGTTTGATTATACCTTAGGGCTTATCAGCCTGATATCTGGATAGGAGTTCCAGTGTGAAGACCAGTAAGCTATAATTCACTTCGGAAAGTCATTAATCAATGAATGAGAAACTCCCCTACAATTACCGAGGCTTGATGCTTGCAGCCATCCTGCTATCTTGTGGTGGCTGGCTTGGTTTGTATCTCCTTATGCTGAATACCCTCCCCACGCTTGGACCGCGCTGGTTGTACTATGTTGTATGGACCTCAGCTGCCACCGGAACCGCCCTCCCGTTCCTTTGGCTGCTCAACAAACGTTTCCGCTCACAATCCCCCGCTTCACCTAAGGTCCTTCTGCGTGAGGGACTTTTATTCGGATTATGGGCAGCCATTTGCTTGTGGCTCAGATTTAATCTCATGCTTAACCTCACCCTTGCGCTTCTGATCGGTATCGGCATTTTCACCATTGAATGGCTATTACGGTTGATTGAGAGAAGCACATGGAAGCCCGGTCGATGATCCTGCGCTCCCTGCCCTCTGTGGATCAGCTTCTACAGACCGAATTTGCGGGCAACCTCATGACTGCCTATGGACGTCCATTAACCCTTGAAGCTATTCGCGCAACGCTCGACACGGCGAGGGTGGAAATCCAAAGCGGTTTAGAGCCACCGACGGCTGAAAGTATTCTCAGCAATGCACAAGAAAAGATCGAAACGTGGCTTATTCCAACCCTTCAGCCTATTATTAATGCCACCGGGGTGATCATCCACACCAATCTAGGACGAGCCCCCCTTAGTCGGGCTGCTCTCGATGCAATCAACCAGATTGCCCTAAGCTATTGCACTTTGGAATACACCCTTGAGCTTGGCGTGCGCGGGAAGCGAGAACTCCATTGTGAAGGATTGCTCTGTCAATTAACCGGCGCTGAGGCTGCTTTTGTAGTCAACAACAACGCTGCTGCAGTTCTATTAGTATTGACCACATTAGCGAAACGTCGATCGGTCCTGATTTCCCGTTCGCAACTCATCGAAATTGGGGGCGGATTTCGCATCCCTGATGTAATGAAGCAATCCGGCGCGAAATTGATCGAAGTTGGTACTACAAACCGAACCCATCTTTCGGATTTCGAGACAGCTATTGATGACCGCACCGCATTGATCTTCCAGGCTCACCATTCGAATTTCCGAATCGTGGGTTTCACCACCGAACCAGCGTTGAGTGAACTCGTTGAGCTCGGCGAGCAGTATCATGTGCCGGTCTTACATGATCTCGGTTCTGGCGCGCTTCTTGATACGGCACAATTCGATCTGGCGCATGAACCCATGGTTCAAGAATCGATTCGGGAAGGAGCCTCCCTGGTAGCCTTCTCCGCTGATAAACTGCTTGGAGGCCCTCAGGCGGGTATTTTGCTCGGCAGGAAGGCCCTTATTGAAAGATTAAAAAAGCATCCCCTGGCACGTAGCATCCGTCCGGATAAGTTCTGCCTGGCAGCCCTGGCAGCGACGTTACGTCATTACCTTAAAGATGAAGCTCTCAGGGAGATCCCAATTTGGAGGATGATTGCCACTCCAGCGGACACAATCCGGGAACGGTCACGGCATTGGATTACCCAACTCGGACGCGGCGAAATAATCCAGGGAGAATCAACAGTTGGCGGAGGGAGCCTTCCAGGTGAGACGTTACCCACATGGCTCGTAGCGCTGCGGGTAAAAAAGCCCAATGCTTTCGCTGCACGCCTACGCTGTGGACAAATCCCAATTATCGCTCGCGTGGAAAATGACTCAGTCGTGTTTGATCCTCGTACGGTACTCCCTGAACAGGAGCAAGATTTATTGGTATCTTTGGCTTTTCATTTTGATGGCATGGATTGAGAAGGCAAGGGAGTCAATCCATTGTCAGTGATCCGTTCGCAAGGTTGACGGTTATTTTCAATACTTGAAGAATTCCATCCGGAGTTAAGTCACTCCTACTTAGAATGACCATTCAACTACATTTAAAATATTAGTGTCTCTTCGAGAGAAGAGGAGTCTAGAGATCTCAATCCAAAGGAACTATGAAGTGTAAGCCAAGGAATCCCTGGGATGTCGCCATCATTGGGAGCCCTCGCCGTTCCGCCTATCGAACAACACAAAATGGCTTCCGTTTCCAATTGGTACTCGCAACGATAAGCTGCTATTGGAAACCATCTCGCTTTCAGCGATCACAGCCAGGTTCGAAATGGACGATCGAGTGAAAATCCCGCAAGGAGAATTGAATGAAAAGTGATTTGGATCAATTGATGAAAGAGGCCAACCTGGATGCATTACTTGTTGTGGGAAATGCTTCCCACAATCCTGCAATGACCTACTTCACCGGTCTTGTCCACGTTAATGATGCCTATCTCCTCAAGAAGCGCGGTGATCCTCCTATCCTTTTCTATTTCACGATGGAGCGCGACGAGGCAGCCAGCACAGGTCTTAAAACAAAGAACCTCGATGATTACGATGTCGAAAAACTGGTAGGCGAGGCGAACGGCGATCTGCTTAAAGCACGAGCCCTTCGTTTTCGTCGGATTTTTGAGGAATATGGCGTGCAAGGTCGCACCTCCCTCTATGGAATTGGGAATGTCGGGTCGTTTTACGGGATCTTTAAAAATCTGGAGCAGATCCAACCAGATGTTGAGCTCGTGTTTGAAGACCATGCCGTCTCTGTATTGACTCGCGCCCGCATGACCAAAGACGATACTGAAGTCGAACGCATTCGAAAAGTTGGTCAAATCACCGTTAATGTAGTCAACGATGTGGCCAATTACTTAACTTCCCATCAAGTTAGAGATGGGATGTTGATCAATCATCAAGGGGAACCCCTCACGATTGGAGAGGTCAAGCGCCGTATTCATTTATGGCTTGCTATGCGAGGCGCGGAGAGTCCCGAAAGCCCTATCTTCGCCATTGGATATGATTCAGCCGTCCCCCACAGCGTCGGGAAGGACGAACAACCTGTTGAAATCGGGAAAACGATCGTGTTCGACATTTTCCCCTGTGAAGCTGGGGGAGGGTATTTCTACGACTTCACTCGCACCTGGTGCCTGGGTTATGCCCCGGACGAGGTCCAACGTATCTATGAAGATGTGCTCCAGGTCTATGGCGAAGTCTTTCGAGCCATCACCTCTAAACAATTGTGTCGAAATTTCCAGCTTCTCACCTGCGAATTGTTCGAAGCGCGTGGGCATCCGACGAAACTGACAAATAAACGGACCGAAGAGGGGTACGTACACAGCTTGGCGCATGGCCTTGGGTTGGAAGTCCATGAAGGGCCTTCGTTCAAAAACGAAGATTATAACCAGGACATACTTATTCCCGGGTCGGTGATTACGGTGGAACCCGGTTTATACTACCCACAACACAACATCGGTGTTCGTCTGGAAGACACTGTTTGGGTAAGGCCCGATGGAACTTTGGAAACGTTAGTGGAATACCCCATGGATCTCGTTCTGAAAATGCCGGGAGTGTAGAAAAAAAATCGAGAAGCGACGGAAACAATCCGGAGGAATGGCTTCCCCTCGATAGCCCATAAACGGTGCGCTTAAGCAGAACAGCGCCCAGTCTTAAAAGGGTCGGGACGAGCCATTGAAAATAAGAACGATTTCTAATGAGGCAACCCATCCCAAGCTCAATCATCCTATTGACGATATGCCGCCATTCCGACTAGACTAAGGGAATGGAGTGCTAGATTAGAACATTCATCCATCGTGTGACTTAGCATGGACAAAGAGACTCGCATCCTAGGAATCGAAACATCCTGCGATGAGACTGCCGCAGCAGTAGTTGAGAATGGCCGCTTGATCCTTTCCAATGAAGTGGCCTCTCAATCCGCCACGCATGCCAAATATGGCGGCGTATTTCCCGAAGTGGCATCCCGCATGCATATAGAAACCATCTATTCGATCGTTTCGGATGCCCTTGCAAAGGCGCATGTCGGTCTGGATTCAACCGATGCGATCGCTGTCACCCGCGGTCCAGGCCTGGCAGGTTCTCTGGTTGTTGGTCTAAACATGGCCAAAGGCCTGGCTATTGCTTCAGGACTGCCACTCTTAGGCATCAACCACCTCGAAGCGCACCTCTATTCGGCCTGGTTGGTGGAAGAAGAACCCGAGCCAGAATTCCCCATCCTCAGCCTGATTGTCTCCGGTGGTCATACTGAGTTGATATTGATGCGTGATCATCTCAATTACGAGAGGCTTGGCGGCACACTGGATGATGCTGCGGGTGAGGCTTTTGATAAAGTCGCGCGCCTTCTGGGCCTGGCCTACCCGGGAGGACCTGCAATTCAGGAGGCTGCCGAAAACGGCGATGCGAAAGCATTTCAGTTTCCGCGTGCCTGGCTGGAAGGCACCTGGGATTTCTCTTTTAGCGGTTTGAAAACAGCGGTATTACGGGAAGTTCGCAAACACCAATCTGATCTTCAGGCAGGAGTGGAAACACCCCGTCCAGGTCTTCCGATCAGTGACTTATCCGCTTCGTTTCAGGCAGCTGTCGTCGATGTGCTTATTGGTAAAACGCTTGCTGCTGCCGATAACTTCCAGGCTCGCGAGATCCTTGTTGCTGGCGGTGTTGCTGCCAACCGCTCGTTACGTAAGAGTTTCCAGGTGCGCTCAACCATCCCCATACGCACGCCACCACTACACCTGTGCACGGATAATGCTGCCATGATTGCTGCTGTCGGTCATCGCCATTACCTCGCAGGCCGGCGAGATGCTCTTGACATCGATGTCCTCCCAAACTGGCCACTCACTGGTAGCTGAGAAAAGAATACCCTTTTATTATCCGGTTGTGTACAATAAGGTATCTATGGAGAATCGTCGCTTTAATATCCTTCTGATCGAAGACAATCGTGCGGATGCAAGATTGATCCACGAATTGGTTTCTGAAGTCAAATCCGCGAATCTCGATTTCGAATTCGCCGAAAACCTCTCCGAAGGGTTATCCCGACTCGGTTCTCCTGGAATCGATGCTGTTCTGCTCGACCTCTATCTACCTAATAGCCAGGGAATGGAAACTTTTTTTCGGGTCCGTTCTCGTGCTGGGAATATCCCCATCCTGCTCCTCACCGGTCTCTCAGATGAAGACCTCGCCATCCGGGCTGTTCGCGAGGGAGCGCAAGATTACCTGGTGAAGGGTCAAGTGAATGGGAACCTGCTTGTGAGGGCTGTTAATTATGCTATCGAAAGGCAGCGGCTTCTGGCGCAATTGGGAGAAGCAAGACAAGAAGCACAACGCCTCACCCTCATCGATGATCTAACTGGGCTCTACAATCGTCGAGGTTTTTATACTCTCAGTGAACAACAATGGCGAATTTCAGGCAGGAAAAAGCAAATTCTTGTTCTCATCTATTGTGATTTCGACAACCTTAAACGAATCAATGATTCTTCTGGCCATAGAATTGGCGACCAAGCGTTGATTCTCGTTGCTCAATTACTGCAGTCTACTTTTCGTGAGTCAGATATCATCGCCAGGATGGGAGGGGATGAATTTGCTGTCTTGGCTATCGAAGCTGAATCCAATGGGGAACGAATGATCACAAGGCTAAATGAGCGATTGGAGGCTTTCAACCTATCGCAGGAGTTCAAATGGCCTTTGTCCCTCTCCACTGGTTGGGCGCTTTACGACCCGGAGAAATCGCACTCCATTGATGATATTCTCGCTCTTGCTGACGCCCAAATGTATAAGGCAAAGCAGAGTAAGAAGCTATTAAATGAAAAGTAACGATCATTGCATATGAGCTGACTTCATTTAATTTCCTCTCTCCCGCAAGTTATTGAAGCTCGGCTTTCACTTACATCAATTGGTCTCGAGGAACTTGAAGTCATTCCGATCCAAAGTCACAAGTTGGACTCCAGCCTTATGGATCTGGCGGAAATTCCCCCCCTGACTGAGAGTACGAAGCACGCCATCGATGTCCCTCACAAGTGCCCCGCTGAGCAAGTGGACTCCATGCTTAAAGAGCACTGGGCTGAGAGGCGTGCTCGGGCCCAGAACCAGAACTGTCGCATCCGGCGGACACAATTTTAAAAGCCTTTCAAGTGTTCCATTGGAAAAAGTCATCCCCGTAATAGCAACAACATCTGCATTGGGGAGGATATCTGGGGCAGCCTGCTCGGGAAGGTCATCACCCTCTGGGTGCTGCTCCAGGACATAAAGCTTCCCCACTTGGGATTTTAGCCGGGTATTGAATGGGAATCGGCCAATTAGGGCGACCGTCTTCCCCACCCCTGCTGCAGCAATCACCTCCTCCGCATTCTTTTCTCCCTTCCCCCAAGCTCCCTTAGGAAGGAGTGCGTTAATCGTCGCCGCGGCAACGCTAGCCATTACTGACTGACCCGAGTGAATCAATCCCGCCAATTCTCGCGCAGTGAGTTCATGTAAATAACCTGCTCGAGGGACATCCGGCTCACGATGATGGTCTTGGGTCGCGACCAATGTGGAGGCAAGCCCACAATAACGCTCGCCAGACTTCTTCACCACTACCGCTGTCCAATGCGTCCCAATGCGGACCTCAATCACTTCCCCCTCGGCCAACGTTGTCAGGATATCTTCGTAGAGTCCCATTCACCTTTCCTTAGTGGTTCTGCTCCAGCATGGAGTTAGATTACAATGTTTGGATCTCATCAAACCGCATCGTATGAAACAGGGCGATGAAAATGTCGTTATTGCGATCGCATCCTACGTTTCCGATTGAGCAGATCGGCCCCTTTGTATTGCAACTTTCTCAACATTACCTCTCAGACACGGATCCCATTTGAAATCCGATAAGCTCAAAACGTTCTACACCGGTTTCAAGTTGCCAGTAAGGTACCCAGGCGATCCCGAAATATTCGATTAACACATCTTTCTTGAAAGGTTTAATTACCTGTTCTTCGATTTTACTAGCGGCATCCGCCCAACGTCCTTCGATCTCCTCAACGGCTGCTTGCATCTCCTGCTCAAGATCCTTGAGTTCTAGTTTGAATTGCTCGATGATTTCTTTCGATGCTTGCATATCTGCCTTTGCCTGGGAGGTCAGGCGTCGTTTGGTCAGGGAGCTAGAAATCCTTCTCCGACTGCGAGAACCACTAAGGAACCCAAGTACATTTTCCACATGCGTCGCCGCCTCTTCCATCTTGCGCCCAGAGAGTTCACTCTCATCCGCACTCAACTCCCGTTCCTCGCGTGAGAGCTTCGTTTCTACTTGCTTGGTCTTTGTCAGGAATATATCTTTGAGCTTATCGATCTCCTCGTCGCGAGCCTTGCGCGCGGCTTCTGCGCATTGGCTATGAAATTCTTCTTTTGTAGTCCCCGGTTCAGCGATAAGCTTCAGCGTAGAATTGGCAATAAGCCTCAACTCTGTATTGCGGTACGCATAATCCAGGTAATCCTTTTCCAACTGACTGAGGTTCTTGGCATCATCCAAGGGTGGTTGCAGGTCCATGAAGCGCGCATCCGGCAAAGGCGCGTTATCCATAGACTCCAATGGGATCGGTTCCTGCATGTACTGCTCCCAACGGATGAAACCACGCCGATCGGGATCAGTGACCAAGGCGGTTGAGGAGACCTCCTCGTCAAGACCTGTCTTCCGATCAAGGAAGCGCGCCGACGCCTGTGCGATGAGAGCCGGTTTATACAACAACCCCGATGTCTTCACACTTGCGGGATCGCGTTCCTCCTTCTTCAATGCCTGCGCGACGGTGAGATTATTAGGAAGGAAGAACTCATATACACCTTGGGGAGCAGCTGCTCGTGTTAAGCTCGCTTCGATTTCCTTCTGGACTCGTGCGGGTTGCGCTGCAGCTTCCCTACCGAATTCCTTCGGGCGTATCCCCTCCTCACTGGTGCCAACAAGGGCGCTGAGATCTCTGAGCTGGGCTCGTGTGATCGGTCCTTTCAGGTATGCCATTGCCCAACGAGTCTGAAAGACCTGAGGAGCTTTCTCATGAACATTATGGTATAGAAACACCCGTTTCTGTAATTTAGAGATGATCTCATCCGCGTTTCTACGGTTAAACCCTCCCCCCTCCGTAGTCGCCGATTCGAGTCCATCTAATAGGCGCGCCTTGTCCTGATCGGTCTGCAATCTCCCGATGAACCAGGTGCCGGCATTGCTGAGCGCCTTGTAATCCAGATCAATCGGATTTTGTGTCGTTAGTAAAAGTCCCAATCCAAAGGCTCTTGCCTGTTTCAACAACCGAAGAAGGGGGGCTTTCGAAGGAGGCTCTTTCACGGGCGGCAGAAAGCCCAAAACCTCGTCGAAGTAGACCAGTGCCTTCAAAGATGGAGAACCAGGTTGGGTCCGGATCCATGACTCGACCGCCGACAGCAAGAGTGTGACGAAAAACATGCGTTCCCGATCAGAAAGATGAGCGAGATAGAAGATGCTGTGCCGCGGGCGTTGATCCTCGGTCCATAGAAAAGTTTCAGGTACAAGCGGTTCTCCCTCAATCCAAGTTTGGAACGAAGGCGAAGCCAGGAAGCCATTAAGCGCCATGGCAAGTTCAAAACGATCCTTTACTGGGAAGAACTGATCAACCTCAAATGCCCCAAGCTTGGTAAAGGGTGGATTTTGTACTTGTCGGATCAACTCATTTAAATCCAAGTCCTGTCGCTGGCTCCAGGCTGCCTCGAAAATATTCGCCAGAAGGATGTGCTCCCTGGATCGTAACGGGTCTGCTTCGATGCCGACCAGCCCAAGTAATGCGGTGACCACGCTCGAGACTTTCTCGCGAAGTAACTCACGATTCTGTTCCCAATCGAAAGAGGGGGCATTGAGCGACGAGAGAATACTAACGGGAAAACCCGCATCCGATCCGGGTGTGTAAACCGCATAGCGAACGGCGTTTCGAACTCGATCGATCTGCTCAGTTCCCAACCCCCATTTCGCAAGCCCTTCTTTCCATGATAGGGCTGTCTCGGCAGCCAGCTGTTCGATCGATTTCGACTCTCGACGTGCCTGGTCAGGATCCACCCAAGGTTGGAAATCTTCGGCCGACAGTCGGGGGAAGTGGAGCAGTAAGTTGCTGATGTCCCCTTTGGGGTCGATAATCAGCGCCGGAATGCCATTCAACGCAGCTTCCTCCAGGATATTAATGCATAGCCCTGTCTTTCCGGAGCCGGTCATGCCCACCACCACCCCATGTGTGGTGAGATCATCCGGATCGTAGAGGGTGGCCTGATCGCTGACCTTCCCGCTCTTCAGATCGAAACCTCGACCGATGTAGAACTTCCCTTCGTATTCCTTTGTGCTCATGCTTCGCTCCTGAATTGATGTAATCGAAGTCTATGGTTTCCACGGTATGGCGCTTTGATAGATCCGTTCAAATTCTATCAAGAATTGTGCTGCTAAAGCAGGGTCATGAATGATGAGCATATTCTCATCGTTCTTCTCCTCTGCACTTCGAGTGAAATTATACGACCCAAGGAGAACAATAGACTGATCGAAAATCATGGCCTTATGATGCATGTTTTCCGGATTGGCATCCAAACGGATATCGATCCCTGCTAAGCCCAGCTTCGATGTCTCCGCTCCTGTCGCTTTCGACTGAGAGGCCTCCACAACACCTCGGATCGGCAATCCCTCCCGATGGCGTTGCAGGAGAGCCTCTCCGATTGGATCGGAGGTGAGCGCAAAAGCCAAGAAATCGATCCCCTCTTGCGCACCTTGAATGAGCTCGACGATGCGGGATGATGCACCATCATCCGGCGAGAAATAGGTCTCTATTCGAATCCCACTCACATTAATAAGGGGATTGGGTGTATCCGCCTGGGATGCAGCCCCGAAACGATCACTCTTCCACATTTCATCAAATTCCACTTGATAATTCACAGCCAACTCACTGGATACGATGCGGATGAAGTGGTTATTCTCGCGATAGGCGCCACTTAGCGTTAAATTCATCGAACCCGTCCATACCTCATCCCCGTCGATTACGACGAATTTATGGTGCATGATGTGTGAACCATGATCCGAGATCACCGCGATCCCCACCTTCTGAAGATCTTTGATCGCCCGTTCGTCCATTCGACCATCGTCTGTGATCAAGCGAACCGTCACGCTACGCTGATAGGCCTGTATCAGCGCATCACGCACACTCCACAAGTCCAAATGATAGATGGCCATATCGACCGAGAAACGGGCGCTATCGATCGCCTCAACCAAAGCCGCATCTGGACCCCCTTTGAGCGAGGCCGATTGAGGCCCCTCCGGATCCGTGAAATAGATTTCCCAGATACCTGATGAGGAGGCAGGCTGCGATAGCGGTGTCTCAGGCCGGGATTGAAGCTTCTGGAATAGAAAGAAAAACGAAATTAGAGTGGCGAGCAATCCCAACGGAGCAATGGAGCTTAAGAATAATCTTCGGATCATGTTGATGCACTCAAAACAGAAGTATCTCTTGAAGGCTCTGGAATGATTCTCCCCGGGAGCGATTATTTAGCGATGATCAGCCTACAAAATCGGGAAATATCAGGGAAAGCAGGTTTATGAAATCCATCCAAGTAAAATATAACATTTTCTGGGAATGTTTCCAAAGCATATTTCAGGATTCACCTGATGGGCGAATCTGACTCTCCCAGCGCCGTCGTTCTATGCCTTGTACTATTTCTGCTTATAATGCTGAGCCGCGCGTAGTGAGAAACACGGATGGACACTTCGTGATCCTTCAGATTCACTCTTCATTCGATCCCTACCAAAGTTGAGCAACATATCAAGCAAAAACATCGGCCCATCTGAATACAATGGATTAGTTGCGTTTACGATTGAGTGACATCCAACTTACAGATAGTTGACACCTTGCGGATTTTCAGGTTTACCTTAAACTTAACATTAGGGCATCCTTAATATATAATCATGTTAGGTGAGAGCAATGAGCGAACTGCCTGCATTCGGCGAAAGCGCCGAGATGTACATGAAAACGATCTGTGAACTGACTACCGAGGCCGAAGTCGTCCCCATCTCTACCCTGGCCGACCGCTTGGGCATCTCGCCCATATCCGCCACAGAAATGGTCCACCGCATGCGAGAGAGCCTGTTGGTGGAGCATAAACGATATAAGGGTGTCCACCTCACAAAATCCGGACGCACCAAAGCCCTGGCGATCATCCGCCGTCATCGTCTCTGGGAAAACTTCCTTTTCAAAAAATTAAATATGACCTGGGATGAGGTCCACGACTTGGCTTGTCAACTCGAACATGCGGCAGGCGTTGCCGTCGTTAATGCCCTTGACCGCTTCCTGGGTCAACCAAGCTCTTGCCCCCATGGGAATCCCATTCCATCGGTTGAAGGGATCCTGGAGGTTCAGGCAGGTGTTCAACTGGACACTCTTCTTCCCGGACAGGCTGGGCACATCCTGCGCATCCGCCCGGAAAGCAAAGCCGTACTCTCCCACCTCGGCTCGCATGGTCTGAAGCCTGGCGCACTGATCGAAATTCTTTCGATCGACGCTTTTGCCAAATTATGGACGATTCGAATGGAAGAAAAAACCGAGATCATTGGTCAAGCCATCGCTTCACGCATCGTCCTGAAACTCACCGATCCACACCCGAACGCGGGAAGCAAGGATTGAGCAAGAGGTTGGAGAAGGACTTATCACAAAACATTCAGGCAGAAAGGGAAGAAGATTGGCAACATAAAATGAATCGCCGTTTCCAGGAGTGAATAAGCAATGGCGCGACACACCCATCACAACAACCCAGCAATCCCTGTCAATGAGATCATCGCATTGGTAGGGCAACCCAATGTGGGGAAGTCGGTAATCTTCCATCACCTCACCGGTCGCTATGTAACCGTCGCCAATTATCCTGGGACAACGGTGGAGGTCACGCGCGGCGCAGCGCGAGCCATCCCTAAAACGATGGTGATTGATACCCCGGGCGTCATCACCTTCCCTTCCCATACCGAAGACGAATGTGTCACCGCTAATCTCTTGCTCAATGAACATTTGCGCGCCATCATTCAGGTTGGGGACGCTAAGAACCTACGCCGTACACTGCTACTCGCCATCCAGTTAGCCGAGATGGGAATCCCAATTGCGCTTGCATTAAACATGATGGATGAAGCTGAAGAGCGCGGTGTCACGATTGACCATCGCTTACTCTCGGAACATCTTACCATCCCAGTGATCCCCACTATCGCCACCCAAGGGAAGGGAATCGAGGAGTTGATCAATGAGATTCAAAAAACGCATGTACATCCCTTCCAACTCCATTATCCACATGAAATCGAAAACGGGCTGAGCGAAATCGAGCCCCTCCTTCCCGATTCCCCGATCGCGCTGCGCGCATTGGGATTGCTCTGGCTCACAGAAGATCCTGCCGCTGAGACTTGGATCCAGGAACACACCAACCCGGAGATTTTTGATCGGCTTCTCAACTATCGTGAAGCGCTCTGTCGTTCCTTGGACGAAGCCCCTTCAACCCTGGTTCAGCAAGTTCGTTTTGCTCATGTGGATCGCCTGACCAGATTGGTGCTTCGAGAATCCGGGAAGGGTTGGCATGGTATGGCCGAACGTTTGGGCCATCTCGCGATTCATCCTATCTGGGGTGTGCTCATCCTGGCTGTTACCCTGTATGCCCTCTACTGGTTCGTGGGTGTCTTTGGAGCAGGGACCCTGGTCGGCTTTATGGAAAAGAAGTTGTTTGGCGAGATTATCAACCCGTGGGTCACGGATACGCTTACCCGTTGGGTGCCCATCCCCATACTGAACGAACTTCTCATTGGTCCATATGGCCTCTGGACGATGGGCATGACTTATGCTTTAGCGCTCATTTTGCCCATTGTCACTACTTTCTTCCTCGCCTTTGGAATCATGGAAGATTCCGGTTACTTGCCACGTTTGGCAGTCCTCAGCAACCGTCTCTTCCGCATGATGGGCCTTAACGGCAGAGCAGTCCTGCCCATGGTTTTAGGGCTAGGATGCGTTACCATGGCAACCCTGACCACGCGTGTGCTCGAAACCAAACGTGAGCGATTGTTGGTGATTCTGCTCCTGGCGCTTGCTGTGCCATGCTCCGCTCAATTAGGGATCGTGATGGGGATGCTGGCGAGCATATCCCTGACAGCCACATTGATCTGGCTGGCTGTCATTAGCGGGACTTTCCTTCTGACAGGCTGGTTGGCCGCCAAGGTTCTCCCCGGCGAACGGACGCCGCTCTTGTTGGAGCTCCCTCCCATCCGTTGGCCGACGCTCTCCAGTACCTCCACGAAAACGTTGGCGAGGTTGGAATGGTATATCAAAGAGGTGGTGCCCTTGTTTTTGGTTGGAGCGGCGATCCTGTTTGTACTAGATAAGACCGGCGTGTTGCAGTCCTTATTTCGACTGGGCGAACCATTAATGACACACTGGCTTGGCCTACCCCCGCAGTCCAGCTCTGCCTTTCTAATAGGTTTCTTGCGTCGCGATTTTGGCGCCACTGGTTTCTTTGTAATGGAAGCGCAAGGACTACTCACTCCATTACAGGTCGTCGTAGCGATGGTGACCATTACCTTGTTCATCCCTTGTGTCGCCAGCCTGCTCATGATCGCCAAATCGCGTGGTTGGAGCACGATGCTGGCCATGATCGCCATCGTTTTCCCACTGGCCTTCCTGATTGGCGGTCTGCTTCGGCATATCCTCACCGCGATTGGATGGGGACTATGAGTGAAAACCAACTTACATGCCCACTTTGTGGCAATGTTTTTTCATCAGAAGACAACTCGGGATGTCCCACATGTCCCATGCACAAAGGGTGTATGATGGTTTGCTGCCCTGCTTGTGGGTATTCTGTTCTCGATCCTAGGCGCTCGACCCTTGTACGACGAATCTCCTCCCTTCGACGTTCGAAAGCTCTGACCAAAGAGGAGGCTAAATGAAACGAATGTCCTCCCACCCCACTCTGACCCTTGCTGATGCCCCTCCGGGCACTCGCGTGCGTGTCCTCCAATTCGATCACGACTTGCCTTTGGGAAGACTGGAGCATTTATTGATTTTCGGCATCTCACCGGGCAGGTGGGTGGAAGTCAAACAGCAACAGCCGATCACAGTCGTGCAAGTGGACTACACCGAACTGGCGATTGAAAATGAAGTAGCGCAGCAAATTGTTGTCACTGACCTCACTCCCATCCAAATCCGGCCACACCATCATCCAAAAGGCTCCTCTGGCAGGAGGCATTCCCGTCGCCATTTCTTCCAGAGGCAGATGGGACGGTTCCCGGGGATGCAGCGACTATTCCGACGGAAGGGAAGAGGCCGTTGCCAATAGGAATAAGGGACCGTCATAATACCCCCCTTGTTGTGACAATTTCCTCTGCCTCGAAAGGACGATCATCCGTGCTTCGCATCGCGCATCGACCCAGAAGAGAAGCGCCATACTAAAACATCAATAAACCGAGGGGACGATTGATCACTACCTACAGAGAGTAAGAGAACTCGGCGAGTTAATCTTCTTGTTTTGCTATTTTCCGGCTGGTGAGGTTTACCAGGACCATACCGTGGATGGCTCCTACCACTGCACCGGTGAGGCCTAAGGCGGTTGCCATAATTGCAATTCCCACACACAGTGAAGTACGACTTGACGCAAGATCGACAGCCATAAACACCAGTGGCATCCCCACTGCCCAAGCAAGGCCATTCGCCGGAAGCCATAACCACGCCTTATCAGTCAATCGACGCAGCACTCGCCACTGGGGATAAGCAAGGACAAGTCCCGCCGCGAGCCCCATGGCGCCGGCCATGATCAAGACCAGGGAAGTCTCCGGTACCTGTGTCGCCTGCTCTTGACCTGAGCTTGCCAGGTTGGCGATGGTCATGGGCATCGAACCGAGAAACCAGGCGATGAGCGCTCCGATGACTGTAGCCCGTATCCACGAACGACGGGTCAGGTCGGCAAAAGCAGTGCGCATTGCCCACCATTGCAGCCAGCCGACGACCGCGCCCTCAATGACGCCGGAAGAAGTCATAAGAAATGCGCTCAGGATAGCAGGCAGGATGCCAGGGCTCTCCGCCAATCCCGAGAAAAGACCGAAACCGATGGCAAAGGTCGAGCCTAGACCGACCAACTCGGCGATGGAGTTGGCGAATACCCATCTCAACCAGAGTGATATGTTGCTTTTCATACTGATTACATCACCATTTGGATGACATCCATTCAATCCTCGTTAATAAACAAGTGCTCGCATTAAAAAGGAGCTTTAATTTCCCCGATTATTTTGCTCTTGCTAACTCCTGCAAAATCCAACGGACCAATCCCGGCCCTTGATAAACAAGCCCGGTATACACTTGAATCAGCGAGGCGCCCGCATCCAGCATGGCTTTGGCATCCTCGGGCGTGTGGATCCCTCCCACACCGATGATGGGCAACTTTCCGGCGGTAAATTCAGATATCTGGGAAACCACCTGCCTGGCTCGTTTTCGCAGAGGTAAGCCGCTCAGGCCGCCAGTTTCGGTTTGATGTAAAGACGCTAAGCCATTTCGACGGATGGTGGTGTTGGTGGCGATGACGCCATCCATGCCGGCGGATTGGATCGCTTCAAGGGCATCTTTTAATTCAAATTCAGAAAGGTCGGGAGCCAATTTCACCAAAAGAGGCACGTACCGATTGTTGTCCCGACGAAGCTCATCCCTCTCTTCAGAAAGCGACTCAAGCAGCCTGCGTAGTTGCTCCTTCGCCTGTAATCGCCGTAGCCCAACCGTGTTCGGAGAAGAGACATTGATCGCCAAATAATCCGCATGAGTGTAAAAACATTGAAGCAATTGCAGATAATCCTGCGCCGCCGCATCGAGTGGGGTGCTGACTCCTTTGCCAATATTGACTCCCACCACCACATCCTTTAATTGATTCTTCCTAAGCCTCTTGAGTAATGTCGCCGCCCCCTGATTGGGAAATCCCATACGATTGATCAAAGCATTGTCTTCTGTCAAACGAAAAATACGAGGGCGCGGATTGCCTATCTGAGGGTTGGGAGTAACCGTACCTAATTCTAGATGACCAAAACCCAAACAAGCCAGCCCCCTCATCCCAATGCCTTCTTTATCGTATCCTGCTGCCAGGCCGATTGGATTAGGAAAATCTAACCCCAGTACTCTCACCTTCAATGCCGGATGCGGATAAGAGTACATGCTCCTTAGAAAAGCCCGAATAGGCGGAACCGCTCCTGTCAGGCGAAGCAATTGTAGGGTTTGTGTATGCATCATCTCAGGATCGAATCGGAACAGAACGCTCCTTAGGCGGTCATATCCACCGGATGGATTGGATGATTTTGAACGGCTCTGCTGGTAGGTCATTGTGGTTGCAGGCAACAAGCGAATCGTCATGAACTGACCTACGACCCGATTTTTCCCTTAATTTGTTTGGCCAAGAAAAGTTTCACCTTCTCGATCTCCTTTCGCTCTACCCCCCCAGTCCTCTCCCAATGGCCCAGCAAGTCTGAGAGACGATAAACGCTGTGCAAGCGATAACCTGCTTGTCCCAGTTCTTCTTCAGCGCCACTTTCCCGATCAATGAGCACGATAATATCCTTGACAGTCAGCCCTGCCGATCTAAGTCGGTCGATTGCTTCTAACTTGGACAGGCCAGTCGTCACCAGGTCGTCGATGATGACTGCTGTTTCCCCCGGTTGGAAGATGCCTTCGATCAGTACCCCGGTGCCATATTCCTTCGCTTCCTTGCGAGGATAGATTAAAGGCCTTCCCGTTTGCAAAGCAATCGTCGTCCCGATCGGAAGCGCGCCATAAGGCAATGCGGCGATGCGATCATAGTTCAACGGTCGAAGGAGGGGCAGATAGGCTGCAGATGCTTTGGCGAGGACATCCGGGTACGACACCAGGAGACGGAGATCCAAGTAGATCGGCGAAACCAGCCCAGACTTCAACCGATAAGAACCGAAACGCAAGCATCCTGAGCGCAGCAAATCATCTGCTAAGCTGGCCAGGCCTGGTGTCAAATCGGTGATAGACCTGCTCCCAACTTTTGTACGAGCATGGTTAACCACATCGCGTAAACGCTTCGCTTCCTGGTCAGGCTTTTTCGCTTGTGCTATGCTCCTCGAAAGAGGAAGGATCATACCCAGCCCATCCAGTCGCAACCCTGCGGCCAAAGCCTGCTCAATATCTCCGCCCTGCGCCCCCACACCCGGAGCCAGAAACCACAAATCCGGGGCGACGGAGCGGACGGCGGCCATTGCCTCAGGATCTGTGGCCCCAACCACCAAACCCAAATTATCTGATTTGTTCCACTCCACCGCCAGGCGTGCAAGGTGAAGATAAAGCGGCTCGCCCCCTGCGCCAATACGCCCTTGAAGATCCTCCGCTCCGGGGTTGGAGGTCTTACAGAGGAGAAACACCCCATGCGCTGGGTCTTCCATCATGGGATCGATCGAATCCCGGCCCAGGAAGGGGCTGACCGTCAGCGCATCCGCGCCGAGCACCCGAAATGCCATCTGGGCGTAATAGCGTGATGTTGAGGCGATGTCACCCCGCTTGGCATCCAAGATTACAGGGATCCCCTCCGGCACAGCCTCAATCACCTCCTTTAGGATTTCCATCCCATCCGCACCCAAGACCTCAAAGAAAGCGCTATTTGGTTTAAAGGCGCACACTACCTCAGCCGTCGCCTCAATCAAACGGAGGCAGAAGCTTCGAACGGCTTGAGGCGTATGCTCAGGAAGGAACTGCGGGTGAGGATCCAATCCCACACACAGGAAAGAATCCACCTTCAGTATACGATCGGTTAGGCGTTGAAAGAACGAAGCCGGCATCCTCACTCATCCCGTTAATAAAGCGTTAGTCGTCAACTATTTTCCTGCCAAGCAAACATCGGATCAAATCCTGCTGGATTGAATCCATACACGACCGATATTTCCCTTCAACTCATGTCGATCAGCCTTCTTTTATGGATATCAGGCCTTCCCCAGTACCATCGCCAACAAAGCCATGCGGACATACAAGCCGTATTCCATTTGCCGAAAATAAGCTGCTCGTGGATCGCCGTCCAATTCCATGCTGATCTCACCCACGCGTGGGAAGGGATGCATCACAATCATCTCGTCCTTTGCGCCCTTCATCGTCTCGGCTGTGATCACATAGGCGCCTTTCACCTTCTCATACGCTTCGAGGCTTTCAAAGCGTTCCTTCTGGACACGGGTGACATAGAGCACATCCGTTTCAGGCAAAACAGGCTCGAGAGCCGCAAATTCTTGTTGTTCGATCCCTTTTGCGCCCACTTCCTCCATCAATTTCTGCGGCATACGCACAATTTCCGGGGAAATATAATTGATCCGCACCCTAAAAAGGGAGAGCAGCCTGGCGAGGGAATGTACCGTGCGGCCATACTTGAGATCACCGAGCATCGTCACGGTCAAGCCATCCACCCTTCCCAATTCCTCTTCGATCGTGAATAGATCGAGCAAGGCTTGGGTGGGATGTTCCCCAACCCCGTCGCCGGCATTGATCACCGGCTTTCGCCCATACCTGGCAGCCAGGTCTGCTGAACCCACTTCAGGGTGGCGTAAAACGATCACATCGGCATAGCATTCCAAGGTACGGATCGTGTCCGGAAGCGATTCCCCTTTGGCTACCGAGGAATAAGTTACCTCGTTAATCGGGATAACGCTGCCACCCAGTCGTTCCATGGCGGAAAAGAACGAAGATGATGTTCTTGTGGAAGGTTCATAGAAGAGATTGGCGAGGATCTTGCCCTTGAGCAGATCAAAGGTGCCCACCCTCTCCACCATGGCACGCATTTCCTTTGCAACGCCAAAAATGTATTCCAGATCCGCCCGCGAGAATTGAAGCACCGAAAGGATATCCATTCCGTAGAAGGGCGCCTCGCGATGATCCCCAAAGGGGATATGGGGACTCTGTTTTCTACGCTCATTTGGTGGGATAAAAGTTGCCATTCACACCTCCTTTTAATGTTCTTGCACTGTTTATGCAATCGATGAGGCGAGATCTTGGCCAAATCCTGCTGGCACAGTGATCTCTCCCTGCTGATATACGATGTAGCCGCGCAATTCGACCTGGGTCACCCGTCCTCTCAGGCTATATCCCTCAAATGGGGACCAACCCGAGCGACTTCGAAAGTCCGCGCCTTTTACCTCCCATACAGCATTCTCATCTACCATAATTCGCGTCTCCACTTGTTCGGGGAGGCGAAAAATTTGCCGTGGTCGGACGACCATTTTATTCAAACAATCTTCCAGGGTCAGGCGCCTTTCGCTAACCGCAGTGAGGAACAATCCCAATGATGTCTCCAAACCCGGAAAGCCAGGGGGCGGGTTTTCGGAGTCCTTCTCCCCCTGGGTATGAGGGGCATGATCGCTGGCGAAGCAATCGATTACTGCAAGGTTTTCCCACAAAGCCGCCTGATCCGCTTTCGTCGCCAGACGCGGCCGCACCTCGCTCCGACCGGCGCCTATTTGAGGGATGTCGTCCTCGGTGAGGAAGAGATGATGGGGCGTCACCTCGCAGGTCACTGCGAAGCCCTTTTCCTTGGCTGCTCTGATCAATAATATCTCCTCCTTACGACTGACATGGCAAATGTGCACCGGTCTGTCATGTAGCCCGGCCAAGAGCAGGATGGCGGCCATGCTCATCCCTTCTGCATGCACGGCGATTGGTCGGCTGGCAGGCCAATGGTGAAGATGTTCCTGGATCGACTTGAGCTCATTCAATCGCAAAGGTCCAAAGGTCTGATCCAGATACATTTTCAGGCCACAAACCCTGGTGGCGATTCGTGCTGCCGTCGACGCATTTTCTGATCCAGCCCCGAAGAAGAGGCCATAATCGCAGATAGCCTTCTCCCGGGCAGCGGCTTTGGCCTGCTCGAGGGTCGTCTCATCCGTCAACGGCGGTTGGGTATTGGGCATCGCCAGGACGGTTGTAAACCCTCCCAACAGTGCAGCTGCCGTACCGCTCTGGAAATCCTCTTTATGGGTAGCGCCAGGTTCCCTTAAGTGGACATGGGGATCGATCAAACCAGGCAGCTCAAGCATAGATCCCCTCCTGTTCGCCACCCATGGGAGTTAGGGGGACATGATCTATCCAAGCAATGTTTTTTTCCACCGTAAAATCATCATCCTGAACATTTCGAGGGCCGGCAACGGGCAAAAAAAGAGAGCCGAAAGGCTCTTCTTTTGTGGGGAAGAAAAACGCCTGCTTTTGGGCTTTTACCCTCAGGCAGGCGCAACTATCCTTAGGAAATTTATCCTTCATTCTGCTCATATGATCCCGTACATTGTATGGAAAAGATGGAATCTGTCAAGGGGGCGTTTTGAAATTCTCATCGATTTTTCAGTCAATGACCTATTATCCTTAATAGGCATGCCCATGGAAATCTGGTCTTATCATTTGATCCCATCGACGTAAAAGAATGATGCAAGATTACCTCTACAAGCCGCCGGAAAGCGCGCCACGCCCGCGCCTGTCAGCATCTCCCAAACCTTCCTGTCGGATGACGTCTTTACTTCGTCCCATCGCTTTTATCGTGGAACATATCGGAAACAAGAGACGAGATGATCATCCACCATACCCACCGCCTGCATAAAGGCATAGCAGATCGTCGTGCCTACAAACTGAAACCCGCGCGCCTTGAGATCCTTCGACATGGCATCCGACTCAACGCTCGAAGTAGGCACCCCCTGCCAATCATCTGCGCCTGATCGCCTCAAAGTACGGTGATCGCTAAAACTCCATAGATAGCGATCGAAAGTGCCAAACTCCTCTACCACTCTTAGAAACACCTCGGCATTATTGATCGTTGCCCTGATCTTTCTTCGATTACGGATGATGCCCGTATCTGCCAACAATCTTGCCAAATCCTCTTCGGTATAACATGCAATCTTCTGCGGTTGAAAGTTGTCAAAGGCGCGTCGGAAATTTTCACGCTTATGGAGGATCGTCCGCCAGGAGAGACCTGCCTGGAAGCAATCCAAGATCAGATGTCCGAACAACAACTGATCATCATGGACGGGGACTCCCCATTCGGTATCATGATAGGTTTCCATCAAGGGATCGCCGTCGCCGAAGCAGCGAATCCGTTTTTCTATCATTTGGCCTGCCTCATGATGTCTGGATGATCATAGAGGATATACCCTCAAGATGAATTGGTTACACAGAAAAGCCGCCTATTGTTGCCGATCATGCAAGGATAGGACTGCTACTTCAAGAACGTTCATTACCACACAGGACTCCGGCTTGGAACTGATTTTACCGATCAGCAGTGAAGCCCTTTGGAAAATCCATTGTATCCCAAAAGGGAAATAAGCCACATCGCAAGGAGCGTGGCTTATTTCGTATGCCTGAAATCTATTCTTTAACCTATTGGGGCTTTCTTACTCTCACGATCCGCCCCGCTTACGGGCAATGAGGAACCCTACAACGACCATCCCAAGGCCAACGATCCCCAAGACGCCCAGCCCGACAAGTAAAAGTGGGGAAAAGGCAGGCGC
Source organism: uncultured Anaerolineaceae bacterium (assembly GCA_964353875.1). Taxonomy (GTDB): domain Bacteria; phylum Chloroflexota; class Anaerolineae; order Anaerolineales; family E44-bin32; genus MGNI01. The sequence goes on from CAYGXU010000003.1 coordinate 64,169, forward strand.
TCCTTCTACCTGTACCGAAAATACAACGTCCGAAATATCTTCACTGGTATTGACTCCATCGGTAACAAAAACCTTAATCAAGTAGTCCCCACCAGTCTGTAGACCATTCGTCCTGATCTCGTACTGCGTGTCTTCCAGGTCAATGTCCAGCGGGATCCAGGTTTCTCCTCCATCTCTACTCAGAGCCAGTGAGGAGAGCAATGGATCCCCATCGGCATCCGTGGCTTCCCATTTGATCTTATAGGAACTGCCCTCATTCCAGACCTCCCCGCCATTGGGAGAGAGGATCTTCACTTGCGGGGCGCTGGCCGTCACTTCCCTGCTGGCCAGAACGCGACCTTGCGCATCCTGAATCTCGACTCTACGCGTCCCCTCCTGCCACTCCACCCGGTAACCAAAGTGGATAACAGATAATTCTTCGGGCAGTTTCGGCTGAGGGTCATAGGTCACAAAGGAAGTGAAGAAGCCCCACTTGCTGAGGACATTCCCGGCGACATCGTACAAGACAATATAGTGGTCGCCATTGCCTCCTGCGGTTAAGTCAAGATTGGAATCGGGTAGGATGACGAACGGCTTTAGATTGACTTGATCCTCCTTGGTTATTTGACCTCGCACTAGGAGGGAATCAGGATCTACTGTAGATGAAAATACATCGATGGCATGCAAGTATCCATCCGGATTCTCCACACCATTCTTCTTCCTGGAAGGTTCAAGCCTTGTCCAGAAGAGACAGCCTCGGCATATACTTTCCATGAAATAGGGAGTGCCCTGTGGAATTGGCATCCAACGGTTCACCCAGAATCCATCGGCATCCGTCTGACAGTAAGCGCAATCGGCATCGAGGTGCGCGGGATCGCCGCAGGCATAACATTCAGCAGGGTTACCGAGGAGATTATGGGAAAGCTCATGACCGATCACGTAATCTGCTGCCCCTCCCAAGGGGAAGTTCCAATCCCAGCAATAATAATGTTCATCGCCTGGCTCAAGATCAGGGTTGATCCTCTGATGGATCCAATTGGCAGGTTCTCCCACAACCTCCAAACCCGCATCTACATACACTCCCGGCGATTGTCCGCAGCAGCCAAACAGCCGAAATAGGATGACAACATCCACTCCCGGATCGGCAAGCAAGGCGGCATCATGCATATCGGAGATGAAGGGTCCAGCGAAGCAGGCGTTATGCCCCTTATCCGCCAAATATTCCTCTTGAAAATATAAAGTTTCCACAATCCGATACGAGATTTTCGAATCTGCAATCGGATAGGTTGCCAGGAAGTAGTCCACATAACGCCTTGCTTCACGATCGAGGCGCTCGAGATCGCTATCCGAGATGGCTAATGATAGTGGGACGGAACCCATCCTTTCCGCATCTTGTACCGAATCAAGACGGGCACCCATATCCGTATAGCCAGTCTCCCGAAGGTAATATTGATAGTCGGAGATGGTTTCCAGGGGTGTTGGATATAGCTCAAAGACCCAAGGGACGAAGTAAAACCGCAGGCTTTTAGTCGTCCTGACTTCAAGGATCCCAGAATCCAAGCGATTATTGGTTTCGTCCATCTCACTCATTTCATCTTCTGGATCGATCTCAATCGCAAAGCTGACCGAATCCGCCTCTGGCCGCGGGACCACACGCACATTCGGGCCGTAAATCCCTCTCACATCATCCCCTTGAAGTAGACCTGTAGGATGAGTCGAAAGGCCAAATCCGTCGCCTTCTTCCCCTGCCGGTATGTAAGGAAGCATAACTTCATAACCGGCCGCACTCGCCGGGATCGGGACGGGGCCCCAAATCTCGGGATACGACCAATCGGGCGGGACTCCGGTAATAACTGCACCAGTGCTTGGTGGATTCGCGCTCCACTGCCCGTCCGGCAATTCCAGCCGGAAATGAACCGGCACCTCACAGGCAAAGGTGGAATTGATCCTCGCCCGGAAAGCTGTGCTCTTCCCCTTGACCAAGGGCGCCCCAAAAAGGACTTGTACGGGATCGATGGATACGATTTCAAAGTCCCCTGGTCCGATATAATTAATTGTGACCTGGTCACGCCCCTCATTACCACCCGTGTCGTAAGCTCTCACCTCGACGACATTCTCTTCACATGCGGATAACTCGGCGCCATCAACCGTGTCCAAGAACCAGTATTGGGTGAGACCCATCCAGGCCGCGCCGATCTCCTTCGAGAGAGCGCCATTCACCCAGACCTCGACGCGATCCAGCCCGCGATTCTCGCTAATCCCCCCTTCCAATCGAGTGAAGACCTGCATGACAGTCTCCCCATCGGTTGGATCCTCAATGATCACGATGGGAGGGGTGTCATCATCAGGCACAGGTACTGGCGTCTCCGGACCGCGTAGGATCAAATCGTCAATCAATTCCGAGGCACCCACGCTGGCGCCAGGGCCATAATTCACGGTTGCCTTGATGATCTGACCCGGGGCTTCCACCCACAAGCAGGTTTCAATTGGGTTGATCTCAGCACTTAAGGTCTCACTGGCGGCTCCAACGACGATCGAATTCCCGGCCTCATCCTCGCCATAAGCGGTAAGTGTCGCAGTAAATTCAGAACTCTCAACCTCATTTGAGCCGACAAAAACCCCAACGAAGTCTTGAATATTCTGAAATTGCATTACCAGAGGCGTAGCAGCGCTATGGAATTCGTTGGCTGCCGAGTATGCATTGGTCAACGCTTTCGTACCGGAGTGAGCGCCCCAAAAACTGACGATGGTGGGATATTCGAGGGCGAAGCTAACACCTTCAGGCAGAGGCACATTCTTGATGATCTCGCCCACAGCAATGTCTTCGAAATCTACCACAAGCTCGCCCGGAGCGCCTGACCGATCGCAAAGTGTCGGGATGTGGGTGGGAGTAGGTGTTGGGGTGGGCGTTGGAGGGATGGGTGGGGAAGGCACAATCACGGTAAAACCGACCGACTGCCATTCGTCTTTCCCGGTCCCGCAGCGCTGACAGGCCCAGATCAGACGCTGGCCAGCAGCAGCTCCTCCAGGAATGGTAATGCTTGTTGAAAAAGCGCCATTGGGATTGGGCGAGAAATTCCCCAAATATGGCCCGTCCTTCGCGTCCCAATGAATTTCAAAGGGCTGTGCATTCTGTGCCCAACCTGAGCCACTGGTGGTAACCGTTGATCCGGGCTTACCTGAGGTAGGGTTTACAGAAAGAGTGCGTTGCTGAAGAGGACCGGCAGAGACATCGTATGAAAAACCAAAGCATATGGCAAACATGACGAGTGCAGTGATGATTCGTGGCCAATGGTGAGAATAGCCCATGGTATTTCTCATCTTGAATTCTCCTTTGACGACAAAATACTTGTTTTCATCCTGTCGTCATTCGTTCGCGATCTACAATCCTCTTTTATGACAATCCAATTTTTGATCAATAAAATGTGACCAGAGTCTAATGCGTATCTTTCCCCTCTCTTTCGTTATTCACGGAAATTTTGAGGAAATGGATGATCGAGAAAGATCTGCCCTGTGAGAATATGAGTCTTCGCCTAACAAGAAAACACTCCCACATATTAATTTTTTTGACATTTCGAATTTTATTCCAACCAGATCGGGTAATGCCTCAGATGATAGCAAAGATTTCTGCTTGGCGAAATGGGGCACGCCTAATACAAGTAGAATCCTTCATAGGGGTGACCACAAGGATTGCCCCTACATCTCACCATGATCATTCTCTGTAGGGGCGGGGCTTGTCCCCGCCCTTATTGGGAGGGCGACCACAAGGATCGCCCCCTTGCCAT
>CAYGXU010000004.1:0-12836 GCA_964353875.1 uncultured Anaerolineaceae bacterium
CCGTGCTATAAAAGTTCTGCCGCTCCCCGGACGCGATCTTATAGGCATCCGTATCGGTCATTCCAAAGACCGGCTTGGCCAGCGCCAGCTGCACCTTATAGTACCTGTTGGAACTGATTTCGATATTGAACTTGGGTGACGCAGTACGGGTGTACTCACTCGCCTCAGGCGTGATCACCGGCCTGCTGTCATCCGCGGCCATCCCGTTGGTCATTCCAACCACCGATGCGATGATCGCCATGAGGACAAATACATAGATTGTGGATTTCAAATATCGTGTGATCTCTCGGCCTTGGATGTTCATGATCCTTGCTCCTATTTTTCCCTTCGCTAGGGATTTTCTCGATCGATAATGAGAGAAAAATGCTGGCTTGAGTACTTCACGAAAGGGCAGAAAATCCCGCTTATGATCAGTTTCCCAACTTGATTGGACCTAAGGATCATGGATCGACACTTCTAAATAATCTCCTTTCTTTCGCTAAAAGCATTCTGCAATAGCTCAGGCTCACTCCCGGTGCTATCACCTTGAATCTTAGAGTGTCTTTCCTCCCCTCTCAATGGTCCGCTGGTACTTCTTAGCCTTCCTCGGAGTGGTACATTAGTCATGGATCGGAAGTACTGGCTTCCAACGTGTAAGCTACCTCAGCCAGAATCAAACACATCCCGCCCTTAAATGCAGCAGCCCCTCGCGGGGCTGCCAATCTTCTCCTCTTTGGCGATAAAACATATCTGCTATTCCACCAGCTTAACTTGTAACGCAAAGTACATCATGCAGGCCATCGTAGCGCGATCAATCATCTTTTCCGGTTCGAAAACCATGTTCTCCATATCCGTATCACAGTCCTGGATCAAGCCGTCCTGTAAGGCCTGCTCCACCCAGGCAAATTGCCAATTACGTTCACCCGCCTCATTGTACTTGGGGACATCATTAAAGGAGGGATTCTCCGGCTCAATTGGTTGGACATCCACTCCACGATGGATCTTCACCGCAAAGACCGCCATCTGGATGCGCGATACGCCTGCCGTGGGACAATACAACAGCGGATCATTGCTACATCCAGCTGTCATCCCCAGTTCATCGAATTCCGCCACCCATTTGTAATCCCATTTCCCCTCCAGCATATCTTGATAGCTCACAATTCTTCCTTCCTCAGGCATATAGCCGGGCTGATCGGGATGGAAAGAGCGCACCAGGACAACCGCCACCTCCGAACGGGACAAAAGGCCATAAGGGCAGAATTCCAAACTATCCCCCTTCTCACATCCGGAAATATAGCCAAGGTTGTAAAGGTACTCGATGTATCCCTTCGCCCAATGGTCTGAAGCTACGTCGACGAAGACAGTTTCCTGTGTAGGAGGCATAGGATCTGATGACTTCTTTAGATTGAGTACAACGAAATCATCCGAACTGTATCCCAAAGAATCCGTCCCTTTTACATATACCCTTACCGCATCAATCGCCATGAGCGGCGCAGCCAGCTTCGTGCTGCCTCCTTCCCCGAACGCACTTCCACTTGAGACAAGGCTGATGCGCAGTTCGCAATAGTTGGCAGAGGCATCATAGATGTACCCATTCTGACATCCTCCAAGCATCTCATATTGCACATTGACGCTCTGAGGGAAGATCTGCCACTCCAATTGCATGTGTCGTCCATAGGAATTCTGCAAATTCAATCTAACAACGGAGCCACTGGGATACTCAGACAAATTCGGTTCAGGTGCCAACTCCACATGCGCTAACCATTCCATCGAGATGGCGCTGATCGGATCGGACCAGGCGCTGGGTTGGTTGGCGCCGCTGATGCCGCGCATTCGGTAGGTGTATTCTTGATCCTGCTTCAGACAACGGTAGTAATTATCCCCACAGCTCAGATCTCCATGGTGCTGGAAATAGCCATCCAAATTGATTCCGCAGGAGCCTCCGCAGGCCTGCCACGTGCCCCCACTATCCTCCGAAACCTCGATCTCGTATTTCGTGTACGCTTGGCCGGCCTCATCGAAGCCCGGATACCACTTGACCTCCATCCCCGGTCCTTCCTTCTTGCCCGATCCCACTGGCCATTCGAAATCGAAAAGCTTGGGATAAGCGTCGGTCAGGACGGGCTGACCGATGGATGGCTCCAGCCGGAAATAGGGCAGGATCATTAATGATTGTGCTTTGTCATTGAAAGCATTATCGGCAAGTGAGGGGTCATCGGCAGTGAATTTTATGCTCTGACCAGTGAGGTTATTGCCGCTGAAGAGAAACACACGTGCGTTGCGCACTTCAATCGAGCTGATCTTGGCCGTCATCCAGGTGAGGTCGTTGATGATCAGCGGTTCACAAGGTTTATTCGGATAGGGTGTGCAGGTCAGGGATAGGCTGCGGATATATTCCGGGCTATCACTGTCAGTGCTGTTGTAATTGACATGCTTATAAAGCACCACACGATAGCTATACCGACCGATGGCATCTGTATCCGTAATGGCGTTGGGATCTTGTGCCAGAATCTCAAACTGTCGCATGGCAGATTGCAGCACCCATTTAATGGTTTCCTGTGTGGCGCGATCGAGCATAGAGAGCAGGGCGCGTTCTGTATTCGGAGCCAGGGTCCAGGTGAGATCATAGTCTATATCGCCATACTCGCCGTCATGCCAATATCGGCTCCAGAAGGGCGCTTTTGTGGCATGCTCGATCGTCCAATTGCGCAGCCAATCGGCGTATTCCCAAGGGTTTTTGTATCCGGGATCTTGCATTTCATTGCGCACATCCTGAGTCTCTAGAACGAAAACTGTAAATCGTGTATATTGAACGGAGCCACTCCCCGGACGTCGATAGGAGACTTTAAGAGTTGTATTCGGCGCGAAGGAATCAGGCCACGTAATCGCTTCAGAATTTGTTTCGCCCAACTTTGGCGTTTCGAATGACACCCATGTGCTGACGCCATTTACAAGCCTTTGGTATTCAAACTTGAGGTAAACTGCTGACCTGCCGAACGGATAATCCAGCTCGACCCGCACTTTGCCAGCAGCGGGAGCTTGCAGGTTGGTCTGGAAAAGCTCAACCCAATCGTTTTGACCGGCCTTTAGCCCAATTTCTAAGTAATCGTCATCACCATGATCATCGACATCCAGGATGTTCTTGCCAGGATGATTGGTGCTGTCCGGCTTTTTATAGTAATCGTAATCCAAATCCAAGTTGTTAAAGGCAAGGTACTCAAAGTTATCTATTCCTGTAATGCCCCCATGCATGACGTCGTAGGCGTGTGCCGGGGTGCTCATATCCTCGATGATGTGGATTAATGAACCGAGATAAAAGTAGGCTGCCCCCAGCTCAGCGACATCCTTGTACTTGACGTAATGGCGATAATGATCCATCGCCGTCTGCCAATAGTATTCGGGATGGTTATTGCCGGCGTTATTGCCGACCGCCATCCGGTAATATTGCTCGGGGAAGGTTGATTCCACAGGACGAGTCTGTGAATGGACCGTCTCGTTGACAGAGCCATCCTGCAATTCGGACATAAACGACTTCAGCTCGCCATATTTTGCTGGATTTTCCTGATACAAAGCGTTAATCGCATCCCGCAGGAATTGCCAGTGACTGGCAGTGCCTTTGGGAATGCTATCCCAGGCATAAGCAGGATCGACTCCCCATTGAAGAAAGAGTGGGAGAAGGAAGGCCATGATAACCAAAACGGTGATGCTACGTTTCATGATGCTACTCCTGGATGAATGTACATTTCTGTTCTTAAGAGATCCTTTGGCAGGCGTTGCTTTACTACGAAAATAATCTCAATGCCTGCCTTCAGGCAAACAATTTATCTCTTGTCTGCCTTCTCGATCCGCTTCCCTTCGACCGGCCTTGCTGCTTCAGATAAAAATGGCATTGCTGATCTTGATTATCTATAACGAATGATCGCCACTCTTGTTACAGCCGGTGGGGATCTAATCCTGATCCACGTTCCCCATCGACTTCCGCTTCATAGTTTCCGTCTTTCCTTACGCATCCTATAGCAATCCCAATCCGCGGTAAAGGTATCTTTGGTACTATCGAGGATGTTTTCAAGGGGTACATCGGTCATAGGTCGCAATTCCTACTCTTGGCCTCACCTGACTTGCACCTTATCTAAATGACCACGAATTGCCTGATTTACAAAGACAACAGCCCCTTGCGGGGCTGTTGTCCTCGTTCTCCTATCATAAACGAGCCTCCCTTACCTCACGGCCGGCATCCTCTTCCAGGGTCGCTAGAACAAGAAGGTAATCAGCACTTCAGTGATGGGTTCATTCGGTCGAAAGATTATCGCTGAGGTCCTCTATGAAACTTCCGTTGATGGATCAGGGTCGGATTTTTCTTGTTTGAAGTTCAAGAAGACCTCATCCCAGGATGAGAAGCCATCACCCAATGTATCCGTACCGGTTACGAGCACTTTGATACTTGGAACAGGCTCTAGCAATCTCATTCCCCAACTCCTATTTGAATAGACAACGTCCGTATCAGAAGTCTTGTAGATTTGAAGTTTACAAGTTACGGCATTTTTATTTTGCAGCCCCCCGCTCTGGCAAGTATTATCGAGGATCGTATAGGTTGCACTGGAATAGGCAATCAGATCCCACTTCACAGCCAAATCCTTCCCATGGGTTTTCTCCAAATCAAGATTCAACGTCACAACTGCTCCGTTTGAATAAGGCCCTGGATCAGGGCGGGCTGTCAGTTCGAGATGCGCAGGCCATTCCATCGAGGTTGCAGAGATGATGTTCGACCAATCCGTAACAGGACTTAAAGCAGCGTTCAGGGCGCGCATGCGATAGGCGTAGCTCTTATTGCGTTCCAGGCATCGATAAAAGCCATGACCGCAGGCAAGCGTCCCATGATGCTGGATGAAGCCATTCAGGTTATAACCACAAGTGCTGCATGCCTGCCAGGCAGCGCCCCCATCCTCGGAGATCTGAATCTCGTATTTGCTTGCCTCTGGATGGAAACTTGGTGAGAAAGTGACTTCCATTCCAGGGCCAAGCAGTTGGCCTGATCCCACCGGCCACTCATCAAGGTAGAGCTTAGAATAGGCGCTCTCTAAAATTGGTGGTCCATATAAAGGCCTCAGTTCAAATGGTCTTATTTCACCACCAATCAAGCTTACCCCACGCAGATCATAAACATTATTCGCCTGGATACGCAATACATCCCCGCTCTTGAGGCATTGATCCGGAGGATATCGAGACCACAGAAGCCGTCCCGTGCCAGACTCCCGTTTGTTGATATAGACCTCAATGTACTCAGATCCGCCGCATTTCGAACGAAAATCAAGCGGAGAGACAATATACCCACCTCCCAGAACTTTATAGTCCTGGTATTTCTGTACAAAACTACGAATCCCTTCGAACCTTAGAACCTGGCACTTCGTTCCACTCCCGACACAATTTTCATCTTCGGTTTCTTCATGGGAGACATCCCACTGAACAGGATTCCTGCCATCCTTCAAGGCACAGATGATATTGATATCCCAATCCTCGCCCTCATTGTGAGTACGGAAATCAGCACGAATATGCCAGTTGCCATTTTGTTCATACATATAGGCAGCGAGAAGATTATTGTCACTGTTCGTAAATCTATCTTCATTAATATCTCCCTGTCGTGCTGCAAAACCAGTTACGCCGCAGACATAGTCATCGACTGCAAACCCTGTATCAATCGCTCTATCTACTCCAACATTGTCTCCCAAATCAAAATATTCCTTGAGAAAGAATGGCTTACCAGGAACCGGTCCATCGAGCGAAGCGATGGCTTGATTAAGACACAATAAATCAATATCCCACTTTATCCTTCGATCCTTTTTTGTAAACCAATACACTTTACCCTCATTGTGGTTGGCAAAATCAGCAATTAGCTGCCAACTCCCTTTGGATCGGTCTAAATACATTTCAATGATGTCATGCGTCCCATTTTCATTGATATCACCATTCTTCGCTAAGAAACCTGCTATGCTGCATGCCTTTTGGCCAAGGGCGATACCCGTATTTGTAATGACATCGTCATCAAGATTAGTATATCGATTTAATGAGGCTACCTCCTTTTTCACACATAGAACATTAATTGTCCATTTTTCAGGTCTATCCTCCCATTGATAGTCGACGACCAACAAATATCGGTTCCACGTGTTGAAATCCACCATCAGCTGGTATTCATTATTGAAAGATCGCAGAAAGACTGCTATCGTGTCTGCAGGATCAAACTCATAATAGACCTCACCGATATCACCCCCTTGTGCTTGATACCCAACAACCCCACACATATACTCTTTTGAGGAGACTCCAAGAGGGATATATTTCTGAAATGGAAGAGGAAGCTTTTCCAATTCACCGTAGACTGTCCCCAAGAAGGAATAAGAATTAATAGGAGTTACCGTCATCTTTGGAGCTTCCTTTACAGTAAATGTCCTGGTCTCTTCCTTGGTTTCTCCATTCGGAAATTTCGCAACTACACGGATTTGATGCCCGCCCTTATTCTCTTCCAATGCTTTCCAATAGAAAACCCAATCCTTCCCATCCCTAATTAGGCCGACCTTATAACGATCAAAATAGAGCTCTACATTCTGAGCATTTGGCGCTTTGATCCTAATTTCCATTTGCTGATTAATATAGACCACATCTGGCAAAGTAATCTCGAAAATCTCTTCATTATCTCCACTCGCGATTACATTGATCTCCGCTCTAGCCATTTCGATATTATCTTTATTCTTGGCAATAGCAGTAAGACGGTAGCGTTGTTCCGTTACGCCAGTAGGTGGTTGGGGCTTCCATTTTAAGACCCACTTTCCGGATCCTGGCTCGCTTTCTCCCATAAAACCGCCAGCGCCAAAATCACTGGGCGAGATATCTAAGAGAACACTAGCAACATCGAAATCTTTTGTATCACTCGCTTCCACCTCAACTTGAATTGTCTCCCCAATGACGAGGTCATTCTGTTCATCTGTAGGATTTAAAAATGTTACAGCAACTGGTTCAATTGGTCTCACAGTTATGTTCGCATCAGCTGAATTCGTTATCTTGCTTTCACTAAATGTGGCCTCCGCAATAAAGAGATACTCTCCTTCTTCCTCAGGTACAGCCCAATTTAATAGCCATAACAAATTTCTTGAGTTATAGGCGGACATATCTAGTTCTTCGATCAGCATTTCCTTTTCTTCAAATATTTGGAATATTTGAAGCTTCACTCCAACAGCTGGCGGAGAGGTCTGGACCTCTATTCTGTACGTCGTTCCTATGATCAGTGAGTCACCATCAGCAGGATGAGTAATCCAGGCATAACCAAGCTCTTCTTTATAGAGATGAGGTTTAACCTTAGGCCAGATCAAGTCCATACGCACACTTGAGTTCAAGGGGCCGCTCATATGGTGGAGACCGATGGCTGTATGTGATGCGCGCGCTAACAAGGGTGCTCCCGAGCTGCCCCCTTCTGAATCACAATAGTATCCAATATCCGTATCTTTTCCCACACCATCTATGACCGCATCATCAACCCTGCAAACATTGCCCACATTCATATCGCTCTCGATGCCGAACTTCTTCGGAGCGCCACCTGGGTGAGCCGGGATATAGATCTCTTCATTTCGGATGGCTTGGCGAGGATTCAGCTCGATAGAACCAAAGCTGGATATGGTTTCTGGATCCATGACCGTGAAAAGAGCAAAATCGAGCTTCTTGTCATCAATCAGCAACGCATTCCCCAATACCTTCGTAACATCGGCGATGTCCTCTTTTCCACATGTTATCGCTTGATAATTGAACCAGATTTCGGCAGCATCCAAATCCTCTTGATTGGAGATGCAATGTTCGTTGGTCATCATCGTATTTTCGCGCGGTCCAACCCGCCATGCGGTGCATTCGCGCTCTCCATCATCAAGCAAAAGCTTGGCCACCGCATGCGATCGTTCGTATTCCGTGGGATGAGAGGACTGATAGCAGACAACATCCCTGAGGTCATTCTTGCCATGGATGGTTTCGATCCCCTGGAAATCACCGTTCGATTCGCCAGGGCGAACGACCGCATTTCCTCGCGTATATTGATCGATCACAATCCCATATTGCTGCAACTCCGCCTCTGATAAACCCAGCTCGTTGATATCGGTTTGTGAATGAAGTTCAATGATGACCGTATCGCCCATTACCGACATGGCCCAAAACCCTTCCCCATCAGCGTTGCCGGAATCAGAAGCTTTTGGATAGGTATACACTTCAGTCCCCATTGCGTTGGATACCGTGACATAATCCCTCTCCAGCAGGCGCAAGGAGGCAAAATGGACTTTCATGAAGGCAGCTTCAGGATAGTAGATGCTCTGCAAGAGGCTATCTTCATCAAGGTAAGTGATATGGATATCGGCGCTCTCGATCTCGCCTGCTTTGGCAGGTCCGGACTGTTGAGTTGAGTTTGAAAAATAGGTCAGGTCATCTGGTACGGCTTGCGCTGCATGTACAAAGATGTCCAAAGAGGAACTTTCTCCGCTCAGTATAATAATTCCAACAAGAATTACGAGGAAAGAGATCAAATAGGGGACAACTTTCAGTTGATGTTTGACGCTGTTCATTTTATTCCTCCCTTTATATGATTTGCACGTTTAGTAATGGGATTTCTACCGGCCTATGCTCTTCTCCATATTGCTTGGCAAATCTCGATGGAGCCACAGTCAGATGCTTCTTATGGCTCTTTTCCGCTGATACCTGCAAAATATGGGATCGTTGCATGGATCATAGTCCGCAATGCCAAAATAGATCATGACATCATCAGGACACAAGACTGGATAAGTTTAAGTCCATCATCTTAGATCCTCCCTCCGGCTCAAATCGTTTGATCGCTACTTGTGAATGCCTGATTGGATTACCAATAAGGCACTGTTTGTTGTTACACAGCATAATTAACGAATTATGTGTAAGTTTGTTACAAAATGGGGATTATGGATCGGTTGTGGGGCTATTGTCAGCCGTCAGAATGACTATCAGATGGTCTGAAAATGCGCTACGACGAATTCCTACTTCTCTATCTGCAATATCTGGCTTGATGTCTGAGCGCCATCATATTAATCGATAAAGTTCATTTTGTTGCCCCTCTGCAGCATATAGATATCCGGAAATTGTCTCACTTTTAGGCAGAGCCTGGGCATGTCTTCAAAGAAGAGAGGGGCTTTCGTCAGAAGACCGTTCGCCCCTCCCAGTACATCAAGAAATTTGCTCTTTCCTACAGTTATCTTATATGCATCCGGCTGGCCACAATCCCTCCAAGATAGCTGAGAAGACGATTTTTTAAGTATTCGTCGGATCAGCAACCGGCTTATGAAATAGGAGAGAGACTTTAGCGGAAGACATAAACGACTTCCCATCAATCACATTCTCGCCAATCACGGTTACATCGACACTCGTCATAGGTTTGAGCAGAGCAAGCTTTGAAAGGGAGAGGTGATACGAAGTATCCTGATTTGTCTGGCTGCTGATTTCGATCCTGCAAAAGGTATCCCCATTATTACAGCCGGATATAATCTTGTAGGTTGCGCCACTCCATGGGGTAATCTGCCACTTGAGTTGCAGCTTATGACCATAGGTGTTGATAAGATTTAAGGTCACAGTGGAGGGACTATTAAAGGGCCCTTTGGGTGAAGGTGTCGCTAATTCCACATGCGCTGGCCAACCATAGGACACTGCCGAAACGACATTAGACCAGTCGGTTACAGCATTTCCAGCGCTATCCAATGCTCGTATACGGTAGCTGTATTTTTGATTTTGCGGCAGGCAATAATAATATCCAAACCCACATGGTTGATTCCCATGATGCCAGATAATGCCATCCATTTTGACGATACAATCTTTACAATCCTGCCAGGTAATTCCTCCATCCTTCGATACTTGGATTTGATATTGTTTTACTTCATCAAGAGAACTTGGCAGCCAGGTCAGCTCGACTCCAGGACCAAGTTTCTTGCCCGAAGCGCCAGGCCACACCTCCTCAATAAGTTTCGGTTTTGCATTTATGAGAATTGGAGCCGTTGTAAGGTAAGGTCCGATCTTAGGCCAGATCAGCTCGATGCGTACTCCCTTATTAAAGCGTGGATCTAAATTAGAATGATGCAATGCAATTGCTTTATGCGTCGAACGTGCAATCACAGGGGATCCCGAACTGCTGTTCTCCGTGTCACAATAGTAGCCTGTATCCGTTCCAACTCCATCACCATCCATCATTACATCACCGATTCTACAAACTTTTCCGATGTCCAAATCGCTTTCAATGCCGAATTTTTTCGGATGACCTTGCGGATGCTGAGGAATGTAGATTTCCTCATCTAGCACCAATTCTCGAGGATCCGGCTCAATATAGCCAAAGCTGGATATTTTCTCGGGATCCCTGATCGTGAACAAGGCAAAGTCGAGGGTTGCATCACCAATCAATAAATCTTTCCCCCTTACTTTCGTGACCTGCGCGATGTCGCTCTTACCACATTCCTTCACCTGGTAGTTAAACCATATCTCAGCTGCTCCAACTTCATATTGGGTCGAAATACAATGATTGTTGGTCAACATCGAATCCTCACGCGGTCCGACACGCCACCCCGTACATAAGAATTTCCCGTTATTGAGGATTAGTCTTGCAACCGCTTGCGATTGCTTATATTCAGTAGGGTGAGAAGATTGATAGCATACAACATCCTTGAGGTCGTTTTTGCCACGGATTGTCTCGATTTCTAGGAGATCATCTTTCGATCCATCCAGGCGATCCAGAGAATACCCCCGGGTATATTGATCAATCACAAGGCCAAATTGCTGTAGCTCCTCCTTTGTTGTATCCAACTCAGAGAGGTCATATTGTGAATGAAGTTCGATGATCACGGTATCCCCCATCACAGACATGGCCCAGAATCCTCCATACTCATCGCTGGTGTAATCCGAACTATTTGGATAGGTATATACCTCAATCCCCTCCAGGTCAGAGACAGTTACAGAGTCCCCTTCCAATAGGTGCAGGGAGAAAAAATGGACCTTAATGAAGGCAGCACCGGGATAATGAATCACCTGGGATTGGCTATCTTCCTGCAGGTAACCCATACGGATATCCGTACTTTCACTCTCACCTATAGGAGTAAGGTCAAGGGATTGAACTAAGTTCTGGGAATGGATTAACTCATTTCGCATTACTAGCGCGTCAGGCTCATAAATGCTGTATGAGGCACCTTCCCCCCTCATAACAGCGAAACCTGTAAGGATAGCACAGATGGGAATCATGATGGATAAGATCGTCCGAGCGCGTTTTCCGTTGTACATTTTCCTATTTCCTTTCAGTCGTATCTTAGATAAAGATTTCGTTTCGATCGAGATGCATTGATCTGGAGGCAGATCGGTAAAACCATAACAGAGTCTGCCCCAGCCTGCGCTAAAGCTATCGAAGAAACACGCTTTGGTCGCATCCAACTCCGAATAAGCGCCAAAAATGATCTTGATATAAAGAGGCGTCTTGATAATCGAGAGGCAATGATCATGGTTTTGAGAAACCCACTATCGATCTTAGATATTGACCCGCGTTCTATGAAACTTGTCTACTTCCATATCCTGCTCATCACTTGGTTTCTACAACCCATTAAACGAAATATGAACCGAAATGTTACAAAAATGACTTTCAAGGAAATATACAAAAGCCAAACGACCGAGGTCTTGGGTTCCTTCGCTCACTCAGGCGGACTTTTTCCCTTCTTGCCCCAAAGTAAAGACAGCCCCTTTGCGGAGCTGTCCTTACATTTACCTCATTCTTTGCGCCACCAGATCATTGTGCTTCCTTTCCGATCAGGGCGTAGTACACCATGCAGGCCATATGGGCGCTATTAAGCCTTTTGTAAGTTTCAATCCACTTTCGCTAAAGCCCGAATAGGTTCCGGCAGTTGTATGGCTGCTGCCTCATCCAGCATCCAGACCACGCGCCCTTCCATCGGTTTGATCCGCAGCGCGGGCCAGTCTTTAGGATCGCTCCCCTCACTAAATACTTCTTTAACCGCATGGGCTTTGCTCTCCCCCGCCACTAAGAAAAGGATTTGCCTTGCCATATTGAATATGACCGGCGTCAGCGTCACGCGTCGCGCCGGGCGCCCTTCATAATTTCCAATGGTCGCCAAGACCGGCAACCGATCGTCCTCCTCTATGATCGAGTCAGGAAAGATTGAAGCAATGTGGCCATCCGATCCCATCCCCAACAGGACCAGGTCAAACCTTGGCCAAGTGCCGGAGCTGCCTGCCAGTCGTTGAAGTTGATTAGTATATCCTTCGACTGCTTCTTGAGACGCTAATTCACCTTGGATTCGATATACGTTTTCTGTCTTAATTGGTACCTGGATCAGAAACAGTTTTAAAGCCTGACCATAATTGCTTTCGGGATGATCGGGAGGGACGAGGCGCTCATCCCCCCAGAAAAAGAGGATTTTGTCCCATGGAATCTCGGTTTGAAATGGGGGATTCGATAAGATCTGATACAGCCTTGCAACTGTGCTTCCACCGGTCAAGGCCACCCGAAATTCCCCCCTGGCAGCGATTGTTTCCTTCGCATAACGAAAGAATTCCTGTGCCGCGGCCAAGCTTAGTGCCTCTAGATCTGCAAATATGCGTATGTCCACATTCTCCATATTGCGCCCCTCTTCCAAAGATCGACCATTTTCTATCCATTCTTTATATCATAGGCTTACTGGAGTGCATCAGCTTGCTGATGCTGCAATAGCAGGCTATTGGACTCCGGCACGCGGAGCGGCAATAGCAAGCAATTGCACTCCATCCCCCAATAGCAAGCTATTGCACTCCATCTACCAATAGCAAGCTATTGCACTCCATCT
>CAYGXU010000004.1:12936-65475 GCA_964353875.1 uncultured Anaerolineaceae bacterium
ACTCCATCTACCAATAGCAAGCTATTGCACTCCATCTACCAATAGCAAGCTATTGGACTCCATCTCCCAATAACAGGCTATTGCACTCCATCCCCCGGCGGAAGACATTGGACTCCACTTAGCGAATGATGCCCTACTCCCTGGCGGGAGAGGGGGTCAGGGGGTGAGGGTTTCCCCCCTCGACTTGACATCCCCAATAGAAGCGATTAAACTCAGCCTCGTTCTATCCATCCTACAGGAAGGAGGCGCACGACATGATTAAGCTTGACTATACAGCAGTGCCGCGTGGCATGCTTATTAAAATATGTGCTCGGAGTGCGCCTGTTGAACCTTGATCGCATAGTGGGTGAGTTTTCAGCCACGGCGCGCTCCAGCGCCGTGGCTTTTTCTTTTGTAAACTGGACGGATTGAAGGAACATGAATCTTCCGATTAAAGCCTACTGGGACCTATTATCCCAGCATATTCGCCCACAGAAGGGACGATTCGCCCTGCTAACCGTATTGCTGCTGAGCAGTATTGGATTACGCATCCTCAACCCGCAAATTATGCGCCTCTTTATTGATGCAGCATTGGCGGGTGAAGCGCTAAAGCGGTTGACCACCGCCGCCCTGGCTTTTATTGGGATCGCCCTGTTGCAGCAAATCGTCGCGGTGGGCGTGACCTATTTAGGCGAAAATGTCGCCTGGACTGCCACCAACGCTCTGCGGGCCGAAATGGCCTGGCATGCCCTCAACCTGGACATGCGCTTCCATCATGACCACACCCCCGGCGAACTGATCGAACGCATTGATGGCGATATAACCGAGATGGCTACCTTCTTCTCGCAATTTGCGGTCACCCTCGTGGGCAACTTGCTTCTCCTAATCGGCATCCTGACGGCGCTCTTTCTCGAAGATTGGCGTGCAGGATTGGCGTTCACACTCTTTGCCATCATCGCTATTTTAGTCCTCAATCGAGTCAAAGATATCGCCCTGCTGCATCAAAAAGAGCGCAGACAGGCCGAAGCAGATCTGTTCGGTTTTATCGAGGAGCAATTGGCTGGCACGGAGGATATTCGCTCCAGCGGTGGGGTGGATTACTCCATTCGCGAACTTTATCGTTTGCAGGCTGCGATCCTACGCCATAGTCGTAAGGCACACTTCAAGAGGTGGATGATCGAAATTGCCATTGGCGCTTTCCTGGTGCTGGGTAATATTCTGGCCATGACCACTGGATATTTCCTCTTTATCGGTGGAGCGATTACCGTCGGTACGGTCTATTTGTTCGTCCATTACATTAATTTGCTGGAAGAGCCAATTTGGTCGCTTGTCCGGCAGGTTGATAGTTTCCAGACGATCGGGGCGTGTGTCCAGCGCTTGAATGAATTTCGCAGTTTCCAGCCTGAAGTGCGGGATGGCAGCCGGATGGAAATTGCCGGGCAATCACTGACTCTGACCTTCGATCAGGTTTCCTTTTCCTATAACGACACCGATCCGGTCTTAAACGACATCTCCTTCTTCCTCACACCTGGGACGAAGCTGGGCTTGTTGGGACGGACAGGCAGCGGCAAGACCACCCTGGCTCGGCTGGTGTTCCGCCTTTTTGATCCCACTGTTGGAAGAATCCTGTTGAACCAAACCGACCTGCGTGACCTGAAACTTGAAATTTTACGCAGAAATATCGCCATCGTGACCCAGAATGTACAGCTATTCCGCGCCAGCGTCCGTGATAACCTGACATTTTTCGATCGCAGTATTCCCGATGAGCGGATTTTGGAGGTGATCAATGAACTGGAACTTACGGACTGGGTTCTCTCCTTAGGAGAAGGGTTGGACACTCCACTAGGGACAAATGGACATAGTCTGTCCGCCGGGGAAGCGCAGCTATTGGCTTTTGCCCGCGTCTTCTTGCGAAATCCCAAATTGATCATCCTCGACGAAGCCTCTTCTCGACTGGACCCAGCAACCGAGCAGCATCTCGAACGCGCGGTTGAAAAATTATTACAGGATCGCACAGCCATCATCATCGCCCATCGTTTGGGGACGCTGCATCGCGCCGATGAAATTATGATCCTGGAAGAGGGGTGTATCCGAGAATATGGCGATCGGTTATGGCTCGCCAGGGATCCTTCCTCGCAATTCTATCATCTGCTCCAAACGGGCTTGGAGGAGATGCTGGCATGAGTCACCTGAACGACACGAAAGCCGAGCAAAAAAGCATCTCTGCACTACCCGCCTGGCGCGTCATCTTGAGCATGTTGAAATTCCGTCCGTGGTTCTGGTTCGTTGACCTGGTTTCAGTCGCTTTGTTTCGCTCAACCTGGCAGTTGATCCCCGGCCTGATATTACGCGCATTTTTTGATTTACTAACCGGAGAAGCCCAACTTCAAATGAGTATCTGGGCGATGGTTGCCTTGATGGTCGCGATGTGGTTGGGACGCGTATTGGGTGGGTACGGTTTCTACTATGCTGATGTGCCCATTTTTGCTGACATCGCCACTTTGCTGCGTAAAAATCTGCTCAGGCACATCCTTCGGCGTCCGGGAGCATCGTCTTTGCCCGATTCAGCCGGTGAGGCGATCAGCCGTTTCCGCAACGACGTCATGGAAATTCCTCTATTTGTCATCTGGATCAATGACATCATCACCGGATTGATGATCATTGCTATCTCGATTGGGCTGCTGGTTAGTATCAACCCGTCGATCACTCTCATGGCATTAGCGCCTTTGTTGATTGTTGGTTTCATCGCCAATGCTGCCTCCAACCGGATCGAACGTTACCGTCAGGCCAGCCGTCAGGCCACAGGCAAAGTGACCGGCTTTATTGGAGAGTTTTTCGGCGCCGTGCAAGCAGTCAAGGTGGCGACAGCGGAGAGGAATGTGATCGACCATTTTCACAAACTCAACGACCAACGCCGGATATTGGCTCTGAGGGAAAGCCTCTTCAACCAGATTCTCGATTCAATCTACCACAATATGTCCACGCTGGGTACGGGTGTGATTCTGATCCTGGTTGGGCAGTCCATGCGAGTGGGCACATTCTCAGTCGGTGATTTCTCGCTCTTCGTTTATTTGCTTGGTACTATGGGCGAATTGACCACGTTTGCTGGGATGATCGCTGCCCGTTATAAACAACTCACCGTTTCGGTGGAGCGCATGTACCGCCTGATGGAAGATGCCCCGCTCGATGCGTTGGTCGAGATCAGCACAGTCGACCTGGAAGGACCTCCGCCGCCTGTCCTCTATCCTGCAGCGACCGAAGCGGATCGATTGGATAGTCTAGAGGCAACTGATTTAACCTATCGCTATGCTGGGACGGGAAATGGCATTCAGGGGATTAATTTACGCCTTGAGCGCGGCACATTGACCGTCATCACCGGTCGCGTTGGTTCAGGGAAAACTACGCTGCTACGTGTGCTGCTGGGTTTGTTGCCGAAGCAAACGGGGGAAATCCGTTGGAATGGTCGCATCGTAAATGACCCGGGAGCATTTTTTGTACCTCCGCGCTGTTCCTATACTTCCCAGGTACCACGTCTCTTTAGTGATACATTGCGCAACAATATTCTTTTAGGCATGGAAAAGAATGATACCGAACTTCTCCGGGCTATCCACCTTTCCGTAATGGAGCGCGATCTGGAGGCATTAGAAAACGGCTTTGAAACGATGGTTGGAGCGCGCGGCGTCAAACTTTCCGGTGGTCAGGCGCAACGCGCCGCGGCGGCGCGCATGTTTGCCCGCCAGCCAGAGCTTCTGGTTTTTGACGACCTATCCAGCGCCCTGGATGTCGAGACCGAACATCTTCTATGGCAACGTCTTTTTACCCAACAAGATGCTACCTGCCTGGTTGTATCGCACCGCAGACCGGTTTTACGACGCGCCGATCATATCATCGTCATGAAAGAGGGCAGTGTCGTGGCGCAAGGCTCGTTGAACGAGCTGCTAGAGACCAGCGATGAGATGCGCCAGCTATGGCAGCAGGAAATGAATGGTGGATAAAGACCTGTGAGGTCTCTCCCCGAACCATGCAGCCAAATCGTTCAGAAGGTTTTTCCGTCAGAGAACGCTTGTACCATTCGCAACAGTGCCTCAAATTCCTCATAACAAGCCGGACAAAGCTGAAGGTGAAGTTGAACCAGGGGCATGAGCTCGGAGAGATCCTCCCCGAGTGTGACCAACTCTACAAACTCATCGATAACGACAAAGACTTCATCGCAATCCATCTCTTTCTCATGGGTTATAGCGATGATCTCAAAGAAGTCCTTCAGCATTTCATTCGATAGGTGCATCAATCCATACCTAATAATTAAGGATGGCACATCCCGAGCGAATCTTACTGGTTTTTAAAAACAGCCAACGCTTCCTCGGTCGTAATCCCTTGTTCAGCCATACGACGTTTGACGTTCAAGCGGGCGTCATGCAGCAGTTTATAGAGAGCGTTACGTGTCATTCCCATCTTCCTCGCCACCTCCTCGATGGGTATGTCATGGATTCGAATAGCGATGATGGCGTTGCGCTGCTTCTCAGTGAGGCTTTCTGAAAGGATCCTCTCCAGCCGCGAAAGGATATCCGATTGCTCCACTACGTTTTCAGGACCTGGAGCGACATCCGCCATCAGTCCAACTCGCTCTAGAGCATTTTCCCCTGTCAGGAGGTCATCCAACGAGGTATCTTTCCAGCGCTTTCGTCGTAATTCGGAGATGGCTACGCGCACCGCAATCTTGAATACCCAAGTTGTGAATTTGCTTCGCCCTTCAAATTGATGGAGACTTGAAAGGACCTTGAGTAGGGTTTCCTGTGTGCTCTCCTCCACAAGGGCTTCGAAATGCGGATCCGTTGAGGAAAGCCAATGAGAAAGCGCATAGGGCAGACCTTTGGCAACGATCTCGCGCAGATCTACTAAAGCCGCTTCTCTCACAGGACCTTTATTCCCGAGGTCCTGTTTCCATTCTTGATTCGATCGTGTTCGTTTCATCTGACAATATTATTAATACTTGAGCGAAGAGCGCTTATCGAAAAACGATCCCATAGATGACAATAAACATTTCGAATTATTGCAGGGAGAATGATTTCTTCCTTGAGAGATTCAATGATTATCACCCCCATCGTTTAATTGACTAGTTTGCCCGAGGAGATTCCAAATTATCTTTCTAAAGGCAAGCCAATCAGGATCGCTCCATCTTCTATCTTTACGGGATAGGCTGGGATGTCGACTACAGCAGGTAAGGTTAACGCTTTCCCTGTCTGTAGATCAAATCTGGCGCCATGGCGGGGACATGCGATCTCAAAACCATTCAGTTCCCCTTCAGCAACCGGACCATCATCGTGTGAGCATACATCTGCAATCGCGAAATATTTGCCAGCGATATTGAATATAGCAATCGGGAACCCTCCGACCTCTAAGAAGAGCCGTTCCCCATTCCCCAACTCTTCGACGGATGCAACCGTAACAAATTCCAAATGGGTAGAATTAACTTCTTGATAATTTAACATGGGATTTACTTATATCATGATCATCACAAAATCGCGCTAGAAGAGTGAGGATCAAGTCAACTCTTCTTCCAAGGCCTCTAAACCATATACACCTGCTTTGAGGACTTTCAAAGAAAGCAATGCGCATTTCAATCGCACAGGTCCTAGCTCGATTCCCAACATTTCAAGGATGTCTTCCTTGGATATCTTTTTTACCTCTTCTAAATCCTTACCGATGATCGACTCCACTAGAAGGTCAGCCGATGCCTGAGAAATAGCACAACCTTCTCCACTGAAGGTAGCTTCCGTGATGCGATTACTCTGATCGACACGAACATCAATCCGGATGCGATCTCCGCAAAGAGGGTTGTCGTCTTCATAGGAAAAGTCATGAGGATCGAGCTCACCTCGCATCTGGGGATTTTTATATCGATCGATAATCAACTCGCGGTAGAGGTCATCCATGATATTGTCCTAGTTGAAAATTTCCTTCACTCGATAAATCCCCTCGATTAAACGATCAACCTCCTGAAGGGTTGTATACACATAAAAAGAGGCACGTGTCGAGGCGGGTAGATTGAAGCGTTGATGAAGGGGCATGGCGCAATGATGCCCTGCTCGAACTGCAACACCCATCGAATCGAGGATTTGAGCGACATCGTGGGGATGCGCGTCTGACATAGCAAAGGAAACCACTCCCCCACGATGCTCCGCGTTGGGTCCAAGAATCCGCATTCCGGGCATCTCCTCCATACGATCAAGGGCATATGAGACCAAATTTCGTTCATGCTCAAACACATTTTCAAGGCCAATGCTTTCAAGGAACTCTATGGCTGCACCTAACCCAATCGCTTCAGCAATCGCCGGGGTCCCGGCTTCGAATTTATAGGGGATATCGTTTGTGGTGAAACTTCGTAACTGAACTCGTTTGATCATATCGCCACCCCCTAAAAAGGGCGGCATGGCGCGTAATAACGCCTCGCGGGCGTAAAGGACACCGATTCCCGTGGGACCACACATCTTGTGCGCAGAAAATGCCAAAAAGTCAGCACCGATAGCACTCACATCCACTGGAAAATGAGGGACAGATTGAGCGCCATCAATCAATACCAATGCGCCCGCCTGATGAGCGAGTGCGGTCATCTTTGCTGCGGGATTGATCGTCCCGGTGACATTGGACATGTGGGTGAAACCCACCAGGCGTGGCTCTAATTTCAAGAGATCTTGATAGACCTCCAGATCCAAACGTCCATCCTCAGTAACAGGGATAAACTCGAGTTGGACGTTTCGCTCATTGGCAAGCATCTGCCACGGGACAAGGTTCGAATGATGCTCCATTTCTGTTAATAGCACCCGATCGCCCTCTTTAAGATGAGTTCGTCCCCAACTATGAGCCACCAGGTTGATCGATTCAGTTGTATTACGCGTGAATACAATCTCCTTTGGTGATCCCGCCCCGATAAATTTGGCTACAAGCTTACGTGCGTCTTCATGGGCATGTGTCGCTTCTTCAGCCAGTTGATATATTCCACGATGGATGTTAGCGTTTTGTTGCTGATAAAACGCGGACATGGACTCAATGACAGATTGAGGCCTTTGAGAAGTCGCTGCCGAGTCAAGATAAACAATCGGATCGCCCGATTGCATTTTGCGCTCGAGAATCGGGAATTCCCTCCGAATACGCTCGACATCGATCATGGTTCTGGAATCAATGGAAGCCATTGATACCCTCCAATTAACTCACGCGCTCTTTCTTTTGTCTCTTACGACGTTTGGTTGTGGGGCGAATGACATCGCTATTCTGCGTACACCAAAGGACTCGATCAGGGACCATCCAGCCACCGGTGAGATAAACATCCTCGACAAATTGTACCGCCACCATTTTATAGTCCGCTTGAACGACGACTCCCTCCAGCCAATCGCGGACACGGACATCACCTTGATTGTGATCACAATATACCTCCACTCGATCACCGACTTCGTAACGACGTCGCTCTTTTATTTTTGTAGATCTCACTCGATTCATTGTCCCTCCCCTTTCTCCTATAAATTCCTCAACCCGGAAAACCAACCAGATTGAATTTCATTTCATCTTTTCATCAATCATCCTGATGAACCTTGCTCGTACCCCTTCAAATGGTATCCTCTCGATAACTTGTGAAAAGAAACCATCCACAACCAAGCGCTCGGCTTGATCTCGGGGCAAGCCACGCGTCATCAAGTAATAAATGGAGTCCTCTTCCAATTGACCCACCGTCGAAGCATGCGTACAACGCACATCATCCGCCAAGATCTCAAGGCCCGGCAGTGAATCAGCACGTGCGTCTTCACTTAGGATTAAATTACGATTCGCTTGATATCCATCGGTCTTTTGGGCACCCGCTGCCAC
Source organism: uncultured Anaerolineaceae bacterium (assembly GCA_964353875.1). Classification (GTDB taxonomy): domain Bacteria; phylum Chloroflexota; class Anaerolineae; order Anaerolineales; family E44-bin32; genus MGNI01. Next base: position 20,773 of record CAYGXU010000004.1, read on the forward strand.
ATAGATCATCCCCTGCCAGACGGACCTGCTGCGATCGAGCAACGCTCCTTTATAAAGCAAGTCACTCGTCGTGTGTGGGACGAAATGGTTCTGTTGGGTATCGAAATCCAGGTGCTGATTTCCATCGGTGAAATAAAAACCGGACATCCGACCTTCTGCACCCTCACCTACCAGATCCAGGTCCGAGAAGCTTTTCGTCACGTGGCTGCCTACTGCACCAAACACCCAATTTATTTTTCCGTTACGCTCAATACGGGCGCGTTCATGTGTAAAGTGCCATACATGTCGACCCCAATTTTGCAATTCAACAAATGTTAATGAGGCAGCCTCGCTAATGTGTATTTCTACGATCCCAGCATGAATATCTTGTCCTTTAGTAGAGGTCGGCGAAGCGTTCTCATGCACATAGGTCAGGGATGAACCGGCTCCCAGGAACACCAATAATCGACTAAAAAAAGCCCTATCCTGTCCTGGCGCCCAAAGGACAGAATGTACTGGTAGCTCAACCTGTACACCATCAGGTACATAGAGGATGAACCCCTGCGTGGTTAGAGCTGCGCTAATAGCGGAGAACTTGCCTTCATTCTCAGTGACGATCTGACCGAGGTGAGCCTGCAATAAAGCCGGGTATTTTTGGATGGCAGTCGGCCAATCCGTGAAAACCACCCCTTGCCTTACCAGGCTCGCATCAACCTCAAAGATGGGCTCCTGCCCTGGTTGCAGAACCATCAAGGCGCCATGGGTCTTGGCGACCAGGGGCCTAACTAAATCTCGATGGACACGCTTGCCATTGGATGGCCTCAAGGACACTTGATTCGTGGGGACATTGCGGATGTCTGTCCGTCGCCAGGCCTCCTCAGCGGTTGTTGGCATCTGAAGCGATTGAGCTTGGTTCCAAGCTGAAATCCGCCGGTCTTTCATCCAGGCCGGCTCTTGAAAGTTCTCCGAGATATTGAGCACGTCTCTTTCTGTAAAGACAAAATCTACCGCTTCTCGAGGTCTGATTCTCGCTTTTGTCTTGACAATTGTACGATCCACCATGCGCGCTTCCAATCCTTCTCTTCCATATACCTCGAACAAAATCCTGGCTGTCTGGGGGCAGCTTCTATCCGATTGAGCCTTCCATTTGAAGTTGGATTAAACGATTCATTTCCACGGCATATTCCATAGGCAGTTCCTTCACCAAGGGTTCGATAAATCCAGAAACGACCATGGTGGTGGCTTCTTCTTCGCTCAGACCACGGCTCATCAAGTAGAAAAGCTGCTCCTCTCCTACTCGGCTAACCGAAGCTTCATGCCCAATCGACACTTGATCCTCGTCTATTTCAATCGTGGGGTAGGTATCGGAACGTGACTGAGGATCAAGCAACAACGCATCACAAACCACATTCGAACGTGCGCCTTTGGCACCTTTGTAAACCTTCACCAAGCCGCGGTAAGAGGCTCTCCCCGCACCCTGGCTGATTGATTTGGATGTAATCTTACTCGTTGTATGAGGCGCAGCATGGATGGCTTTTCCACCCGTATCCTGATGTTGCCCTTCCGTTGCAAACGCCATGGAAAGAATCTCCCCATGGGCGCCCTCTCCCACCAAGTAACACGAAGGGTACTTCATCGTCAGCTTGCTGCCCAAGTTGGCATCTACCCACTCGTGTGTGGCCTTTTCATGAACCATCGCCCGTTGGGTGACCAGGTTGTAGACATTGGTCGACCAATTCTGAATTGTGGTATAGCGCGAACGCGCGCCTCGCTTGACCACAATCTCGATCACACCACTATGAAAGGAATGGGTTGAATACGTAGGCGCAGTGCAACCTTCAACATAATGCACTTGCGCTCCCTCATCCACAATAATTAACGTCCGCTCAAATTGACCAATATTAGCGATATTTAAACGGAAGTACGCCTGCAAGGGCAAATCTACCTTCACTCCCGCTGGCACATAGATGAAGGAGCCTCCCGACCAAACAGCGCTATTAAGGGCAGCGAATTTATTATCGGTAATTGGTATGACCGTACTAAAGTATTCACGAAAGAGATCGGGGTACTTTCGCAGGCCATCCTCGATACTGACGAAAATCACACCTTGTTTCTCGAGATGGTCCTGGATCCTGTGATATACCATCTCCGACTCATACTGTGCCCCTACACCGGCCAGGAAACGACGTTCTGCTTCGGGAATCCCGAGCCGATCGAAGGTATGTTTAATCGTCTCGGGGACATCGTCCCATGACCGGCCTTCTATCTCGGCTGGTCTGACATAGAAGTAGAGGTCATCCAAATCTAACCCGGAAAGATCAGGCCCCCAATTCGGCATAGGGCGGGCGAGGAAATGCTCCAATGCTTTGAGACGGAATTCCAGCATCCATTCAGGCTCGCCTTTCATCGCGGAGATCTGTTCGACTACCTGGCGATCGAGCCCTTTGCGGGTTTTAAATACGGAGACATCTGGATCACGAAATCCATATTTGTATTCCCCTAATCCCTCTAAGGCATCAATCTCAGAAGGGGCTGCCATCCTCATGCCTCCACCAGAACACCATTCTCCCTCTCACGCAACCACTGATAACCATGCTCCTCCAAGCGCTCCGCCAACTCCGGGCCACCCGATTCGACAATGCGCCCATCCAACATGATGTGGACGAAGTGCGGTTTGATGTAGCGTAAAATCCGCTGGTAATGGGTAATGACCAGAATGCCCAAATCAGGACCAGCAAGCGCATTCACCCCTTCGGAAACAATGCGCAGGGCATCGATGTCCAGACCCGAATCGGTTTCATCGAGAATGGCAATTCGAGGTTCCAATGTCGCCAGTTGGAGGATTTCGGCGCGCTTCTTCTCACCTCCTGAGAAACCTTCATTTAAATAGCGCCCTGCAAATTCATGTGGCATTTCGAGCAAGTCCATCTTCTCTTTTAATACTTTGCGAAATTGAGGGATGGGAATCCCCTTGTCCTGCGGATTTTTGGCTTTACGATGGGCGTTTAGCGCCGATCGCAAGAAGTTGGCCAGGGTAAGCCCAGAGATAGCCACCGGATATTGAAAAGCGAGAAACAGCCCCAACCTTGATCGCTCATCCGTTTCTAAATCGACGATATTAAGACCCTTGAACAAAATCTCACCTTGGGTAACTTGATAGGCCGGATGCCCCATGAGGACATTAGCCAGAGTGGATTTCCCCGTACCATTGGGTCCCATCAAGGCATGAATCTCTCCAGGATTGACGAAGAGGTTGACACCCTTTAGAATATTCCTGCCTTCCACGCTAGCATGAAGGTCTCGGATTTCGAGAACTGCAGCCATTCAAAAAACCTCCGACTCAGGCTTGGATACAACCTTGTAACAGGAACTGTATCAAGCGAGATTATAGCACGCTCACTTAGATATGTCAATATTTATAATATTTATCATAAATATTGACATCTATCCAGTGCATATGCTATACTAGCGAGGGTATGGGATCAACAAGAGAATCCATCCTGCGAGCCTTGCATACTCAGGGCAAGCGTACGATAAAAGATCTGGCGGAAGCGGCGGATATTTCCCCCATTTCTGTACGACATCATATCGCCAATCTTCTGGCTGAGGGCTTGCTTGAGGTCGAGGAAAACCATCATGGGGTAGGTCGTCCGCGTCATCTTTATTCGCTCAGTGAGAAAGGTCTCGAGCATTTCCCGCGCCGTTATTATCACCTGACCATACACCTCCTTGAAGAGCTCAAAGATGCCCTATCAGAGGATGAGATCGAAGCATTGTTTTGCAATATTGCCTCCTCCATGGCTGATAAATACGCCCCCCTGCTGGAAAGACTGCCCCTGGAAAAACGAATCAACGACCTGCGGAAGCTGTTGGGAGAAGAAGGATTCGAAGCCATCATTTACCGAGAGGGTAATCAGCTCATCATCAAGGAGGTGTGTTGTCCTTTCTTCCCCCTTGGTCGAGAACACCCTGAGGTTTGTCTCATCGATAAATTCTTCATCGCCAACGCACTTTCCATCCCCGTGGAGCGGGTGAAGCATGTACGCCAAGGGGATCAGCAATGCGCCTTTGAAATTCGATTGAAACCCAAGGAGAGGAAAACGTTGGAAAATGGATAACGCTATTCAAGGGCGCAATCACTGGGAATTTGACGCCACTCACCCCGAACAGGCCGAGCAATTGCGTGAAGCCATGCGTGAGGTAGTCGACCCGGAAATCGGGATGAATATCATAGAACTGGGGTTGGTTCGTGAAGTATCCACACAGGGAAATGAGCTCCACCTGAAAATGATCTTAACCACGCCGTTCTGCCCTTATGGGCCAGCTTTGCTTGAAATGGCGCGTCAGAAAGCGGAAGAAATAACCGCTATCCCAGCCAAAATCGAGATGGGCATGGAAGCCTGGGATCCTGGCATGATGGAAGATGATACGGCCGCAGCTTGGGGATTGTATTAAAGCTGATGACTCTTCCAGGTAAGGAAACCCTCTAACAACCCCTCTCAACCCCATGCAGCAGATAATGCAATATACCCCTCCAACTGTCACCACTGATCCATCTGACCGAGTAGACTAAAGATCAGAAGCATCATTCGACCCAAACTTCCCAACCAAATCAACCATCAAGATGATCACCAAGAGCTTAATCATTCCCGTGGAGCAAGTGAACCGTGCTTGTAAAGGGGATATTCGTTACACTTTTCTATTTCAACTGGAATCAAAAAGCAGGAAAATCCTCAATCTTAATCGACCATAACCTCGATTGGATACCAAGAGTGACTTGTAAGTTGAGAGGGGATTGTATGGTTTATTGCGGGTCAATTCATGAAATCATGAAGTTGTCGAGACAATCATTGTAATCTCTCGCTTCTCCAGGCCAAGAGAAGGTACAGGGAAAATTCTTTAGAATGAGAGAGAAACACATGTCATCCACATCGAAAGAAAAAGGCCAAGGTCTTGTTGAGTACGCGCTGCTTCTTGTTCTGGTTGCTTTGGTCGTCACTGTTGTCCTGGCTTTGCTTGGACCTGCCATCGGCAACGTATTCAGTGACATCGTAAGCGTGGCATCGGATTCGATCCCCATATCCCCTCAGCCGCAGCCACCCCCTGCGCAGCCGCCGACCGCAACTCCTAATGGGTCGCCACCCGTTTCTCCTTTTTGACCAACGAATAGGCACCCTGCCAGGTAAATAACGATATTCAGCTTCTGTTGCGAATAAACGATTGGGGCTCAACATGGGAAGTTAACATGATGATAGATGACTGCAGAATATCATGGTGGTTTTTCTAACGCTCGCTATTTTCCAGCGCGCATTCGATTACACCCAACTTTTTTACCCGCCCGCAACCGTCAGAGGCACCTCCTGCCGCGACCGCCGACGCCGATCCAGCCATCCAAGCAGACCAACGATCAAGAGCAAAACGCGCAGTGCAATCCCTAGCCAGGTCAACACCAACATCAAGATCATCGCCAAGGTACCTAACATCATCCATCCCGAAACGACTTTATTTCCCCGGTAATGAAGCAATCGTGCTTTCAAATGTCGGACGAAACGATCGCTTGGTTCGACCGGCACAAACACCTGCGCAAGCCAATCCTCCAGACGCTTATTCCCAAATTGATGCGGATAATGACTTATTGCCATACCTCACCCTCCAATTTTCCATTGACTACCACTTTCGACCACATTAACTACTGTTAATAACACCTCATTTTGCCTTGTGTTTCTTCTCATCTTCATCGCACCACATCCCCCTCTCATCAATCCGTAGTTGGGAATCTTTCTCTATCCTGTTCAGCTCTTCGCGTAATTTATTAAGCGTCCGATGGTAAAGACTTTTAATCGCACCTTCAGTACGATCCATTATCTCTCCAATCTCCGCATTGGAGAGACGTTCTACGAATTTAAGAATCAACAATTGTTGCCGCTCAGGTGGAAGCCTTTGAACTGCGGCGAGGAGCAACTCCCGTTCCTCTACTGCAATGGCCTCTAATTCCGGATGGGCAGCTGGACCACGAACATGCAATTGATCATCGAGGGGCACCACCGGTCGCCGGCTACGATCCCGATGCCAATTGGCAACGAGATTATGTGCAATTCGGTAAAGCCAAGCTGAGAAAGGCACCCCCTGATCCTGATAGTTGGCGATATGATTGAGAGCTCGTTGAAATACCCTTGCGGTTAAATCCTCGGCGTCATGATGATTGCCTGTTCGATAATAGATATAGTTGTAGATCTTGCGAACATGACGCTCATATAACTCACCAAAAGCCTCTGGGTGAGTCGCCGAGCTACGGACGAGGCCTAACTCATCATCCACCGATACACTCATTGTATTCGCTTCGCCCGTTAATAAGATTAATCATTAAAACCCCCAAACTTAGATGGGGTTTCCCCCTTCCTTGAAGAACATTCTCCCAATTTGCCCCTCCATCCAGACGCATTCGCATCTTCCAGTTGCCAACTCATAGAATAATCCCCAAGTATTAAATCAAACTTTCATTCTCCTCTTGTTTCACTTCCACCTTACGGGCTGTCTTTTGGATTGCAGTCCATGCCGCTTGAACCCTAGAGACCGCCCTCTCCTCTTCGGGGAACTCGCCATACCGCACCCGGATATATGCCTGAGTAATTTCATTGATTTGATCTTTTTGATACGGAAAGAAGACATTCAATTGCCGTTGAAATTCAAGTGGCGTTTCCGAAGCATCTCGAGGTCGACCGAGATCCTCTGCTAATTCTAAAAGATTGATATAAATCTGCCTTATGATCGTTGCCGCTCTCATCCGACGCCGGAATCCGGATTTTCGAAGTTCCCCTAATCGTCCAAGCATCTGGTCGAGTGATTTCCTCATCTTGGAAAGGAAATCCTTTGATCTCTCGACATCCTCACCAGCTTCAAGAAAGGGCGGCAGAGGTCCTCTAAATCGGCCTTTTGACTTGCGCAAGATCAGGTATACAACCCCAGCCAATAGGATCACGATAATTGCAGCAACTATGGCGGGAGGTACATGAAATGGCGGGCGACCTTCATCAGTTGGAAATTGCGCTTCTGGTCTTGCTTGGATTTGCTCAAGCAGCTTCCCTATCCCCTCCATATTAATCAGGGGGCGCACAAGATTGACAATCGCCTCAATAATCTTCATGATGGCAAAAATGATTGGGCGTAAGATAGCCTCGAAAAGTGGGAAGATAAAATTGAGCAGAACTTTTAGGAAACCCAAGATCTCTGCCATGGCCTGACTGCGAAGAAAAACACCCAGGAGAATTCCCAAACCGATTGTTATCGAAGAGATCAAGACCAAACCAAGAAACCACCTTCCGGTGAAAGGCAGCCGATGAGCAGTTTCCCCATGTAAGAGATTACTTGTTCGGCTGAGTGTTACCGCAAAAATTCCACTAATAAAGTAAATGGGAATCGCTTGAAGCAAAAAAGTGATATCCATTTTGTGGAATATGATCCCATGAGCTGCCAGAGCCAATATACCCAGCCGGAATTTCCGTTCTGTCGACCTTAATTGCAGTCCTGCAGAAACTGTTGCTCGTATACCCCGCCACCACAGGTAAAGCCCCATGAGAATAACCAGGAAGATTTCGGGGATCTTTATGATGATCTCGGCGAGTGATGCCAGGGTTCGCGCAAGCATCTGCCCTGGCGTCAATCCTGAACTCGGATAGACAAAAATACTAGCAAAAGAATACAGCCCGATCAAGAGGAGCAAAATCAGGATTAAACGTTGCAGGATGACTTTGATCTCAAATAACCGAATCAACCGATTGGCATAAGCCACGGTTATAAGAAAGACGAGAAAAAGAAAATGCCGAGCGGTAGATGCTTGTTGCTGAATGTTAGGGGTAAGAGATTGAAACCAGGGCAACAACCAGATGAACTCCATAGCCATAAGACTGATAAAGCCTAGCTCTTGCCAGATGATCTGTCTCAAATATGCCCGCAGGTTCGCCATAGGGTTTGAGGATGCACTGATCATTTTGTGGCCTCATCCTCTTCAGAGAAAGGTAGGTGGATCACATCTACGCGTGAGATGGATTCGACCTTTTCCTGAGCGAGAGATATCAATACGATCTTCCTTGCGCGGGATTTTAATCGGATCAATGCTTCTCTAATCGCAGGAGTCACGACTGCAGTGATGATAAGCAATGTAGAACCATACTCCAGATGAGGCGCTTGTGTAATTAGAAAATTTCCGAATTCGGAGATCACTACAGGTGTGACCCCTGCTAAAGCTTCTAGAAGTCTCGACAGTTGTTGCGGTGATCGTCCGGGAGGGATACGATAGGATCTTCCCGTATAAGCAATTCCACCATTCGAAGTCAGTCCCACACGATAACCCATCTGGAAAGTTTGATAGACGTACGAAGCCGCCGTGCTCAATAAGGCTTCCAGAAGTTTTGTTCGAACACCAAGCCAGTACGGATCAAATGTGGCAACATTAAGACAGACGATCAGATCGAGTCCGGAGACCGGTTGATAGATGCGCGTTTGCAGCTTTCCAACCCTGGCTGTCGCCGGCCAGTGAATCCGTCGAAAACTATCTTCCGGCCGATAATCTCGGATGCCCATTGGATTACTGAGATCTTCGAATAATCTCCGAGTGGTTTTCCGTGGTCCAAACGGGTCACGCGGATTAAACTCTAATTCTTCCACATCCCTGATCTCAGGGAATACAATCAGACGTTGTTGTTGCTCAAGATCCAATTGCGATTCAAACACACCGAATGGATCACCAGAAAAGGCATGGGCAGGACCAACCATGTAAATCCCCCTGCTTCGAAAGATAAGGGAAAATTTACGGCGAATCCTATGAAACCAACGTAGAGCGAGCACGAATTTTAACAGCCCATCCTCTCGACTCTGAGAGATGGCAAGTAACCGCTCCTCTTCGGGTCCAACAAGAAAAGGCCATCGATCTTCGGTTACCAGCCAGCCCAATGGGAGCCACTTACGGTTCTCAACTTCAATCTCGCATGGGACTTTCTCTCCCGGGAAGGCGCGCCGATAGTGTATCCTACGGTGATAAAAAACCTTTTTGAGGGAGGTTCGATTCCAATACCAGGCCACTCCGAAAACAGCAATCATCATCCCGACTAAGGCGAGTAGCCCAGCCCGTTGGAACACTAAACCAATTACCAGGAGCAGCAAGGCTGCCCTGCCCCAAGCTTCCTGGCGCGTCACCTTATTGTTCAAGAGGAACAGGTACCTCCTGTACGATGTCATTCACCAGTTCACCCGGATCACGACCGCGCAATTGGGCCTGTGGAGAGACGATCAAACGATGAGTGAGCACATGGGGCGCCATTCTTTTCACATCATCCGGGAGGACATAATCCCTTCCTTGAACAGCTGCCCAGGCTTGTGAGGTTTGGTATAAACCCAAGGAGGCGCGCGGGCTGGCACCCAATGCGATTTCGGCACGTGTCCGTGTGGCGCGTGTGATTTCCAGCACATAATTTCGCACGGAAGCCTCAACCCGGATCATGCGTCGAGCCTCCTGCATTATAAGCACCTCCTCCGGGGAGGATACAGGCTGCAAGATCTGCAATGGGTCACTTGTTCCAAAGCGTATAAGGATTTGCTCCTCTTCCTCCTTCGCCGGGTACCCCACTTGCAAACACATCAAAAAGCGATCTAACTGCGCCTCGGGAAGCGGGAATGTCCCCTCCAATTCGATTGGATTCTGCGTGGCAAAGACTAAAAAAGGTCGTGGTAACGGGCGGGTGACACCATCCACGGTCACTTGGCGCTCTTGCATCGCTTCCAACATGGCTGATTGGGTCCGAGGTGTGGCCCGGTTGATTTCGTCACCCAAGACGATTTGACCCATCACCGGCCCAGGACGATATTCGAAGGATTGGGTTTTCTGATTGAACCAATTGATCCCGGTGATATCGGAAGGCAATAAATCCGGTGTAAATTGGATCCTCTGAAAAGTACATCCCAAGGAGATCGAAAGCGCTCTTGCCAAGGTCGTTTTCCCGATCCCGGGCACATCTTCGAAAAGGATATGCCCCTCGCAGAGAACCGCGGTAAGGGCCATATCAATCACTTCTCCCTTACCGACAATGACATTTTGTACATTTTCACGTATACGTTTTACGACTTCAGCAATCATCGAATTCCTCTCAGCGATAGAATGCCAGTATAGCATGGATGTGCTCAGCTAATGATATAATGCCACCACCTTTCCCATGGAACCTATAATCGCTCTTGATCTGGAAACGACTGGATTAGACCCCGAACGCGATACGATCATTGAGATCGGGCTGGTCCGTTTTATGGGACCACGAATAGAGCGTACATGGCAGCAATTGATCAATCCAGGCCGTCCTCTTCCTGCATTTATAACCCAATTAACCGGAATCGATGATGCCATGCTTTCCAAGGCTCCCAGGATCAATAGTGTCTTGGATGAGCTCAAGGACTTTATTGGGGATCTACCCATCCTCGGTCACAACATAAATTTTGATCTCTCTTTTTTTCGCCGTGATGGTTTATTTCAACTCAACCAGACCATTGACACCTACGATCTTGCTTCAGTCCTGATCCCCTCGGCAGGGCGTTATCGCCTTGATGCCTTAGCGAGCGCATTGGGTGTGCTCCCTCAACAACGCCACCGAGCTCTTGAAGATGCGCGAACAACTCACCAAGTCTACCTTCGTCTATGGGAGAAGGTTCGACAATTGCCCCTCGCGCTTGTCGAAGAAATTGTTCGCCTGGGAGAAAATATTGAATGGGGTGCTGGTTGGACTTTCGAAGAGATATTGAACGAACGCGGAGGTACTCTAGATCGATTCACGCCCATTGAGCTGGTACCTGACCTCAAACCGTTTCCCAGGCATACGTTGAAGCCTCGAGAGGATCGTCTTCCCCTCAACGCAGACGAGCTGGCTGCCATCCTAGAACCTGGAGGGCCTTTCGCGGCGCGGTTTCCCGGATATGAACACCGATCGCAACAGATCTCGATGTTGCGGGCTATCGCCGAATCCCTCTCTTATTCCGGACATCTGCTCGTTGAAGCTGGTACGGGTACCGGAAAATCATTGGCGTATCTAATCCCTGCGTTTGCTTGGGCCGCTCAAAACGGCGAGCATGTGATTGTCTCCACCAATACCATCAATCTCCAAGACCAACTACGATACCATGATATCCCAGCCATCAATGACATCCTCGGTTCTTCTTACCAGGCGAGCGTATTAAAAGGTCGGCGAAATTATCTTTGCCCTCGTCAGTTAACCGCTCTTCGCCATCTAGGACCACGAACGGTGGAAGAAATGCGTGTGTTGGCAAAGGTCTTCGTTTGGCTTGTTGAGGGAGGGACGGGTGACCGAAATGAGATCACCCTCACTGGCGGAGAGGAGTCAGCTGTATGGGCAAGATTATCAGCAGAATCGGAAGACTGTTCCCCGGAGACCTGCGCATACTTCACTAGCAAGGGTTGTCCCTATTATCATGCGCGTGAGGCTGCCGAATCAGCCCACATTGTCATTATCAATCATGCATTGCTCTTGGCTGATATCACAACTGGGAACCGGGTCATCCCAGAATACAAATATCTCATCATCGATGAGGCACACCACCTTGAATCTGCAACAACAAATGGACTCAGCTTCACCGTCTCTGAGTTTTCACTGAAGCGTCTCCTGAGTGATTTAGGAGCAAGGGGGCCTGGACTATTACAGGGGATCCAGCTTTACAGTCAGAAAGTCATGGATCCCAGCCAATATGCCCAATGGAGCCGCAAAATCCAATCCGCCCTTCAGAGCGCGCGCGAGTGCGACACGCTTGCTTCCGCATTCTTCCAATCTCTGAATACTTTCCTCGCCCGGCAAAGGGAAGAAGAATCAATCGGCATTTATGGTCAACGAACACGCATTCAGTCCTCGACCCGCACACTTCCGGATTGGGATGAGGTAGAAGCCGTTTGGGATCAAACACGTCAACCGCTGAATGCTGCAATTCACTCCTCGCTTGAGATCAGTGAGGCTTTGTTATCCCTCGCCAGCGAAGGAGAGGGAAGAGGCGAGGATTTGGTTGTGGCACTTCGTTCCATCAGCCGTAGCCTGACAGAGATCTATCAACAAATCAATCAGATGATTTTCGAGCCCGATCCTAAAATGGTCTATTGGATTGAAATCGCGGGACCCTATGAACGGCTCTCATTGCATGCAGCTCCGCTTGAGATCGGGCATCTTGTCGAGCGACATCTGTGGAACGAAAAAGAAGCGGTAATATTGACCTCAGCTACTCTGACGACAGCCGGGGAATTTGATTACATTCGACAGCGGTTAAATGCTCACGATGCCGATGAATTACTGCTCGGTTCGCCATTCGATTTTGAAGCTTCCACATTGCTTTATGTGGTGAACGACATCCCTGAACCACAAGAGCGCCAAGCATATCAACACGCGGTCGAACGCGGACTGATCGATCTTTGTACGGCGACGCGCGGTAGGGCTTTAGTGCTTTTCACTTCTTATGAGCAACTGCAAAGGACTGCCAAAGCGATTACCGAATCACTAGCGAAGCAAGAGATCTTCGTATTTGAGCAAGGAGAGGGCGCTTCCAGGCATGCTTTGTTAGAGACATTCCGCAGCACGGATCAGGCTGTGTTGCTCGGGACTCGATCCTTTTGGGAGGGGGTGGATGTTCCCGGTTCGGCGCTCTCGGTCCTGGTGATCGTTCGCCTGCCCTTTGATGTCCCGAATGACCCGATTGTAGCCGCGCGTGCAGAAACCTATGAGAGCCCCTTTGATCAATTTACAGTACCTGAAGCCATCCTGCGCTTCCGACAGGGATTCGGTCGCTTAATTCGAACGAAATCAGATCGCGGTGTTGTCGCCATCTTCGATCGACGTCTGCTTACGAAACGTTATGGGCGCGTGTTTCTTGATTCTTTGCCACAATGCACCTTGCGAGTGGAGCCTTTGGCCGCCCTGCCTCGTAATGCTGCTCGATGGATTGGCGAGTAAAATCCTCTCCCCTGATCAGGCGAATCCATCGATTGGCCTTCAAAGGGGACGCATCTTCGTCACGGGTTTTAAGACGGAATGAAATCCCAGAGCTCAGTTACCGCGATTGAGAAACCGCTTAATAAATGGATGAAACTGCCTTAATGCATCGATAATCAAAGATCGCATGGACATCGGATTAACCTTCCATTCTTACGCATTCACCCTCGCCTACTCCTGCCTCTAAGTCCGTGTCTTTCCTAATTCCAGTGATCGATAGCAATTGACGCTTCACAATGGCAAGGACTATAATTTCGACATCTTTCGACTGGAGGCAAGCTCTCTGTGATTGATGTGAACGATCTTCGATCAGGTGTCACTTTCGAGCTCGATGGAAATATCTATAAAGTCATCGAATATGCACATAACAAGCCTGGACGTGGAAAGGCGACCATCCGTACTCGCATCCGTGATTTACGTACAGGCGTGATTCTCGAAAAAACTTTTATTTCTGGCGATCGAGTACAAAATATCCGTCTTGATTACCGTCCGGTTCAATTTCTCTACAAAGAAGAGAACCTGTATCATTTCATGGATACTGAAACCTATGAACAGCCCACATTAAGTGCTGACATGCTCGGCGATACAGTGGATTTTTTAAAAGAAGGGGGGGAGGCGAAGATCACGTATTACGAAAATGAATCTCTTGATATTGAGCTCCCAACTGCTGTCGATCTTGAGGTTATGGAGGCCGAGGTCGCAGTTAAAGGCGATACCGCCACCGGTGCGAATAAGTGGGTAACGGTCGAAACGGGTCTGAAAGTGCAGGTTCCGCTTTTCGTAGAAAAAGGGGATACGATTCGAATCGATACCCGCACCAGCACTTACATTACGCGCGCTTGATTTTTGAGCCCTTTTCCGATGCAAACACCAGCTGGAACGGAATGTCTATACTACTTTGCTGACTTCCATCGAGGACGAAATATCCAATCTTGCCGATTGATTGAACAAACAGCTCGAGGCGGGAAATGGACGCCAGATCTTTGCGCTCGATGTCATGTACCCCGCATCGTGCTGGCAAATGCTTGTCCGAACCTCATGCTTGAAGCTCGTGCCCATTCCAGCTTCCTCGGGATGGGGAAACGCGTCGATGTATCAGCATCATGTCTACGTACTCTCGAGCCCGTGGAAGTGGCTGAGATTGGCTGTGGTCATTGCCATGATCCTTTCCCACCCTTTGAAACGAATACCACATGATTAAAACCCTTCTCCTCGATCTGGATGGCACGCTCCTTCAAAACAACATTGAAACCTTCATCCCTGCTTACCTACAAATCCTGGCGCGCAGCATGGCCTCGTACGTTGACCCAGACAGGATGATTGCTCAGATCCTCAAAGGGACGGATGCCATGCTCAGCAACACAGATATGGAGAAGACCCTGGAGCAGGTTTTCGATGAGCACTTTTATCCTTCTTTAGGTTTGCCTAAATCTATACTACACCCGCACTTCGTCACCTTCTATCACCATGAATTCCCGAAATTAAAAACCCTCACCGAGTCCATCCCAGACGCCAGACGATTGATTTCCTATGCACTCGGTCATCAGCTTGAGGTCGTTATTGCCACCAATCCGCTCTTCCCCCTTGTCGCGATCCAGGAAAGGCTGAGATGGGCGGGTATCCCCTTGGATGAATATCCATACGATCTCATCACTAGTTATGAGATCTTCCATTTCACCAAGCCCCATTGGGAATATTTCGCCGAAATCCTGGGGAGGCTAGGACGAAATCCGCACGAAGCCGCCATGATCGGAAACGCTCTCCGCGACGACCTCCTTCCTGCCAAGGAGTTGGGACTGGCCGTCTTCCATGTCGCCGATCAACCGCAAGAGGGCTTTCCAGGTGGGAACCTGGATGAAGCGATCGGGTGGCTGAAGAGTGACCCTCCCACCTCCGATCCTCCCGAAGAGATACTGCCGAAAATGCTCCTGGCACGCCTCCGAGGTAATTTGGTCACATTCCTCTCGATGCAAGCGGAGATTGATGACTGCTGGAAGATAAGACCCTCCGTGGAAAGCTGGGCTCCAGTCGAAGTTATTTGCCATCTAAGAGACGTGGAAAGGGAGGTTAACCTCCCACGATTAGAGAAAATTTTATCCACAGAACAACCCTTCCTTTCCGCCCCTGATAGCGACCAATGGGCCGAGCAACGTCACTATCTTGAGGAAAACCCCCGCGACGCCATGCAAGAGTTCATTCAGGCTCGTAAGAGGACGATAGACCTGCTTTCCTCTCAGTCCCGCCAGGCCTGGAACCGGCAAGCTCGACACGCCATTTTCGGTCTGACACAACTGCTCGAGATGGTGCGTATCTTCCTCGAGCACGACCTTGTTCACATTCGTCAGATCCGGGAAGAGTTGAATATAGTCAAGTCCTCTTGAATTACATTAAGAGCTTCTCTGATAAAAGGACCTGCCGAGTCCATTCCTACTACAAGTGGATGCAGCATATCTTTGTGTTTACCCTATTGCATTTTCCACCTCTCTATTTTGCTCCTTTCCGCTCTATAGGATTTCAGCCCATCATGTCGATCCATCTCGGCTCATCACGACCAGGTCAGAACATGCAGCGATAGATCCTTTTCGCCTCTTGCCGATTGTATGGTATAGATCATCATCCATAGCTTTACAGCCCAATTTGCGAACGATATAATCATCATAAACCAAGGGGAAGTGCTGGAACTGGCAGACAGGCGTGACTTAGGATCACGTGCCGTAAGGCGTGAGGGTTCAAGTCCCTCCTTCCCCACCTTTGCCGTGACGCGCCATATATCACGCGCTCACGGCAAATTTAAGCGCACACCTGTTTATTTCAATAACGGTGTAAAGAAAGGGTGGTACCTTGAAAGTAGAACGACAGGATTTAGACGATCGCCAGACTCAATTAACGGTGGAACTCGAGGATGAACGCTTGGATGTTGCCATGCGATCTGCAGCAAAGCGTTTGAGCAAGAACTCCCGCATCCCAGGCTTTCGCCCCGGCAAGGCTCCCTTCGAGATCCTCCTGAGCCGCTTTGGGGAGGATTCGATTTTTGAAGAAGCACTTAATCGACTCGGGCAGGAGGTTTATCGCGAAGCAATCGATGAAGTCAAACTCGAACCGTTTGCTCCAGGCAGCTTAGAAGAGGTCATCAGCCGTAAGCCTCTCACGCTGCGTTATATTGTCCCACTTGAACCAGAGGTTATTCTCGACTCTTTTCGTGAGATCCGCCTCCCCTTTGAAAAACCGGAGGTGGAAGATGAAGCCGTCAATCAAGTTTTAGACGACCTGCGCCAACGGCAAGCCCTTATTGAACCTGCTGATCGCCCCGCGATACTCGGCGATGTGGTTGTTGTCGATATCCACGGAAATTTGCTTGAGACTGACGAAGATGAGGACGCCATCCTTCTCGATCGTCAGGGGGTTTCCATCCTGGTCGATGAGGAAACCAACTGGCCCACTCCCCGAATTGCTGACCACCTGATTGGACTTGAGGCGGGTCAGGAAAAATCTTTCGAATATTCCTTCCCAGATGATTATGCCAGTGAGGATTTACGCGGAAAGAAGGCTAATTTCGACCTGACCTGTCTGGAAGTGAAATCACGCTTTGTACCTGAGTGGAGCGACGAACTTGTACGAAATATCGGGGATTTTGAAGATCTGCTGGCGCTTCGAATTCAAGTCAGGAAAGATCTCCAGCAACAGGCTGAACGTCAAACAGAGGCAGAATTTGCAAACAAGGTGATGGATACAATTGTCGAGGGGGCGACAGTGTGCTTCCCCCCTGTCCTGCTCCAGGACGAGGTTACTGATATGGTCAGAGAATTGGAGCAACGCTTGAGGATTCAACGTCTCAGTCTGGAAGACTATTTTAAGATTGAGAAAAAAACCGAAGAAGCCTTGCGTGAAGAATTTGAACCGCGGGCGAAGGAACGCCTTACACGTGCCCTGGTTTTGGGTAAAATCGTGGAAGTGGAAAAGATTGAGGTTGATGAAACCGAGATTGATGGCGAAATCGATCGTATTATGGAACAATTCGAGGATAAATCAGAGAAGGCCCGCAAAGCATTGGACAACCCAGTAGGAAGGCGTCGAATACACCTTGACTTACTCTCCCAAAAGGCGATCAAACGCGTCATTGCCATTGCTAAGGGTGAGGCAGTAGAACAAGAAGTGACCCATTCTGAGGTCGCATTGGTATCCGAGAAAGAAGAACAAAAAATCGAACAAGTGACAGATAGAAAACAGGAGTAACGGAAAGACCATGTCAATAAATGATTTTTATTCGCTCATTCCGATGGTAATTGAAACAACCGCGCGTGGGGAACGTGCCTATGATATTTTTTCCCTTCTCTTAAGAAACCGGATTATCTTCCTGGGCACCCCCATCTCCGATCAGGTTTCCAACTTGATTGTAGCCCAATTGCTGTACCTCAATCAGGAGGATCCTGAAAGGAATATCCAGATGTATATCAACTGTCCCGGTGGCGTCATATATGCTGGTCTGGCAATATACGACACCATGCAGCAGCTCTCTAATCCGATCTCCACGGTTGCAGTTGGCGTTACAGCATCATTTGGAACTATGCTTCTGGCAGCAGGCACAAAAGGGATGCGTTTCACGCTCCCTCATGCTACAATTCATCTCCACCAACCCCTGGGCGGCGCTCAGGGTCAGGCGACGGATATTGAAATTCAGGCTAAAGAGATCTTGCGTTTGAAGGAAAAACTCAATACTATACTTGTTCAACATACCGGCCAGTCGCTAGAAATAATCGAGCGAGATACGGAACGCGACTTCTACATGGATGGAGAAGCGGCTAAAAACTACGGGATTATCGATCACGTTTTGTATCCAGATGAGAAGGGCAAAAAGGACAAAAAGAAAGAAAGTGAAGCAGCGAAGAAAGAGAGTGCATAGCGCATGTCGCGCAAAGAATCGAGCTCAACAGAAACACAACGCTGTTCCTTTTGCAGTCGCGCCGAACCAGATATCCAGCGCCTGATTGCTGGTCCTGAAGGCGTTTTTATTTGCAATGAATGCGTTGATCTCTGCCGAGACATCATCGAAGGAGAAAGCCCACGCAGCGGTTATGTTGGGCTGACTTCTTCCGGTCGACCCTCCTTATCTCCACAGGAAATATTTACGCGCCTGGAGGAATATGTGATCGGCCAGGAGCATGCCAAAAGAGTACTTTCGGTGGCAGTCTACAATCATTACAAGCGCATCGCAAATCGCGGCATCTCTAATGTTGAGCTCGAAAAAAGCAATATCCTTCTCATCGGGCCTACAGGTTGCGGGAAAACGTTACTTGCACAGACCCTGGCCAGAAGCCTGGATGTACCCTTTTGTATCGCCGATGCTACTGCATTAACCGAAGCGGGCTATGTCGGCGAAGACGTTGAGAATATCCTCCTACGTTTGCTTCAGGCCGCAGACTTCAATATCCCTCGGGCTGAACGAGGGATCGTCTACATCGATGAGCTCGATAAAACTGCTCGGAAATCCGGAGACAATCCCAGCATCACGCGCGATGTATCCGGCGAGGGTGTTCAGCAAGCTTTGCTAAAAATCATTGAAGGGGCAATCGTTAACGTCCCACCTCAGGGCGGAAGAAAGCATCCCCATCAAGAATTCATTCAGGTTCAGACAAAGGATATCCTTTTCATTTGTGGAGGCACTTTCGACGGTCTGGCAGATATCGTTGCCGAGCGTATCGGGCGTCGGGGTCGCTTGGGCTTCCCCGGAACGGTGGAAGAATATCAGGCTCGGAAGATGGACGAATCGCTCTTGCTCCATCATCTATCTCCAGATGACCTGATGCGTTACGGCATGATCCCAGAATTAGTGGGACGCCTTCCAATTGCTGCCAGCCTCGATCCGTTGGATGTGGTCTCGCTTCGCGCCATACTCACAGAGCCGAAAAATGCACTTGTGCGCCAATATGAACGCCTCTTAGAAATGGACCAAGTTCAATTAACCTTCACAGCCGAAGCGCTCGACGCCGCAGCGGAGATGGCGTTAGAGCGAGAGACAGGAGCGCGCGGGTTGCGCTCCATCATCGAGGGCGCGCTGTTGGATGTCATGTATGAGATCCCCTCCCGGCCTGAGGTGCGTAAAGTCGTCGTGGATGAAAATGTGATCAGAAACAATCTCCGCCCCAAGCTGCTGGATGAAAATAACTCCCCGCTCTTGTTCAGTGATGAGCTTCCAGACGCCGCCTGAGTTCTAAGCAAGCGCATTTAAACTGGCGGGTGGCTTGGGATGATCAATAAGATGGCAGTGCGATCGTCGCCTGTGATGATCTTTATCAAGTAATCATACGATAGGAATTCCGACCCCCAGTAAACAAAGATCGACCTTGATCGATGTAATGTGAAAGCATATGCCTGTATGCATTCAGCGTACTCAATCCATAAAAACCAAAGAGAACACCCAGCAGGGAATGGATTTCTAAGATGAATAATCATTTCCATCTAAGCACTTTCTCGATTGTCGCTTATGATCCAGCAGAACACGCCTGGGGGATCGCAGTAGCCTCAAAGTTTCCTGCGGTCGGCGCAGTTGTCCCCTGGGCTCAGGCTGGCTCGGGGGCAGTGGCAACCCAATCCTATGCGAACACCACTTTCGGACCTCGAGGCTTGGCTCTCATGGGGCAAGGGCTCTCGGCGAAAGAGACAATCGATCGACTGATTGCCGAGGACGAAGAGCGCGATCTTCGTCAGGTTGGCATGGTGGATGCGCAAGGTCACCCAGCCACATTTAGCGGCGAGAAATGCCTCGCTTGGGCAGGCGGACAAACAGGGATGCATTTTGCTGCTCAGGGAAACATCCTCACCGGTCCGGAGACCATCGATGCAATGAAGGAGGCCTATCTGCGGACAAAAGGCGATCTCCCAGATCGCCTCCTTGCCGCCCTGCTTGACGGCGATCGGGCCGGAGGCGACCGTCGCGGTAAACAAAGCGCTGCACTCCTGGTAGTGAAACCAAAAGGTGGTTATGGTGGGTATAACGACCGTTGGATCGACTATCGTGTCGACGATCACGAAGACCCAATACCCCGATTAGTTGAATTACTTCAATTGCATCGGCTCTACTTTGAAAAAAGTCCTGCAGAAGAACGTGTAGAGATCGCAGGGGAATCGCTCATCCAGCTCCAGAGGATTGCTCAAGATTTGGGGTATTATACAGGTCCGATCCATGGAGAATACGACGACGCCACACGTCTCGCTCTCCATAACTTGATCGGCAATGAGAACTTTGAGGACCGGGTAGATTTCGAGGCGGCATTTATGGATCGGCCAGTATTCGATTTCCTGCTGAAAAAATTTTCCCTATAGCCCCCTGCTTATTAAGCCCTGATCTAAGGACCCTCCCCCTTTATTTGTATCTCTTTGTATGTATAGACTAAGTCACTGCCTTCGAAGTGGATTCCTTTCATTCGCTTTTCCCCATCCCACCCGACCGTTCTCGCCAAAAACGAGAATGGAATTTCCCCTCCATCTCATAAAATACGTGCATGATTCCCCCGTCCTCATAGTTCTAAAGTTTTATAACCTGAGTGATTGAAAACCCTCTCCCCAGCCGGGCGGGAGTCAAGATGAGGCGAAGAATGATCCTCAGCGCGAAGAGGAGCTGTGGTGAAGTATTTGATTTTTGCCCAGGATGGTTTCGGCAAAATGCTAAGAATATATCCTTTGAAAAAAGCGGAATGCCTTGTGGTAAGGATGTCGAAATAAAAATCCATGACAGCAGGCTTCGAAAAAGCAAGAAGTTCAGAATTTTATGGTGCAATCCGTCATCTTCTGAGGAAGCCAGTCCGCTCTCCGCCGATTATTTCCGATAAAAGCGGTAGAATCAACCAGGCGAAAATCATACCAGTGATACTCGCGGCATGAACCTATAAGGACTTCGATCCATCCATGGGAGCTTCTTTGATGAAAAATTCGACTCTTGACTTGAATACAATGCAGGCCTTCATCCTCGATCTGGATGGAGTCATTTGGCGAGGTGATGCCCTGCTTCCCGGAGCGAAATCGCTCTTTGAATTCTTTCAAGCCCATTCTTTTCCCTATGTTTTCGTTACCAACAATGCCACTTTAACGCCTCAGCATTTTTGTGATAAAGCACGCCGTTTGGGTTTAATCATTCACGCTGATCAAGTCATCACCTCTTCCCATGCTGCCGTTCGAATGCTTCAGGCTCAATTCCCAACAGGGGCAAGGATATTCGTAATCGGCGAAAACGGTTTGCTCGAGATACTATCCGGAGCGCAATTCCGTATTACGCAATCTGCGCAGGATGCGCAAGCCGTCGTGGTAGGGATGGATCGCCAAGTCAATTGGCAGAAAATGGCTGAAGCTGCCTATGCGATCTCCAGGGGAGCATTCTTCCTGGGGACGAATCTGGATCCCTCCTTCCCTACAGAACGAGGGCTGGCTCCAGGCAATGGCGCCATCATACAGGCGTTGCAGGTGACCACCGGAATCGAGGCCCACATCGTTGGCAAACCAAAGCCCGATCTCTTTTTCCAAGCGTTGGAACACATGGGGACACCTGCGGAAAAGACCCTTGGTATTGGAGATCGCCTCGCGACAGATATTCAAGGTGGCAAGAATGCCGGCATTCCCACAGCCCTAGTGCTGACTGGTGTCACCTCCAAAGAAGAACTCTCCCGATCACCCCTTCAGCCTGACTTCGTTTTCGAAAACCTAAATGAGCTCATCATGAGATTAGCGGGAGGATTGCCTTGAATCAACCTCCCTCCTTTTTTGAATTGAACTTCGAGGAATTGGGTGTTGCCCTCCAGGCCTGGGGAGAACCCGGCTATCGTGCTCTTCAAATCTGGCAGGGGATCTATCGGCAACTTCACACATCTCCCCTAGAATTATCAACACTGCCAAAAGACCTTAGAGCACATCTAGAAGAGGTCTATTCGTTTCAGCCCTGCAAGTTAATCACCTCAACTCATTCTAAAGATCGAAATACAGAAAAAGTGCTGCTTCAATTATGGGATGGCCTTTCAATCGAAGCTGTTTTAATGCGCTATCAGCGTCGCAATACGGCTTGCCTCTCCTCCCAAGTCGGCTGTGCAATTGGATGTGTCTTCTGTGCCACAGGCCAAATGGGCTTTATGAGAAACCTGACGGCAGGGGAGATCGTTGGCCAGGCGCTTCACTTTTCTCGCCAACTAGCGTTCGAGGAGCAGTCACTAAGCAACATCGTCATGATGGGCATGGGCGAACCATTCCTTAATTACGAGGCAACCATGCGGGCGATACAAATTCTGAATGACCCCCATGGGTTTGGATTTGGCGCCCGAAGGATGACCATCTCGACAGTAGGAATCATCCCCATGATTGAGCGATTCACACAGGAAAAAAGCGGGGTGAATCTGGCGATCTCACTGCATGCGGCCACGGATGATCTACGTAATAGGCTCATTCCCATTAATCGCCGTTACCCACTTGATGAACTGATGAAAGCCTGCCGAAGATATGTTCAACAAACCAGCAGGCGGTTAACTTTCGAATGGGCATTGATCCATGGGGTCAATGATGGACTGGATCAAGCACGCGAATTGATTCGCCTCTTGAAGGGGGTGATTTGTCATGTCAACCTTATCCCCCTCAATCCAACCCGCGACTATGATGCGGTTCCCGCCTCTCAGGGGACTGCACGCGCATTTAAAGATTTGCTCGAGTCACAAGGGATTGCGGTCACCCTTCGACTTCGCCGAGGGATTGACATTAACGCTGGGTGTGGTCAATTGGCACTCCAAAAACAGAGCGCTGAAAGCGATCCAGGAAAGCAATGATGCGCGGCTCTCACTAGCTTGAGTTGCGGGGATGTTCACAAAATGCTAACAGCGCTTACACCAGATGCAGGAAGACCAACTTTCAAGGATACACGAAATCAATCTCAGTAAATGCTGTTAAGCTAGATCGCTCCAGGTCTAGATACGGAAGCCCAAGCAGAATGTTGGGAGTATAACCGTAGCGCGGCTTTCTACCGCAACCAAAGATTAGCGCGGATCGTGCAAATGTTCACCTGGAATACAATAAAATTATTGGAAGCGGATCAGCCAGGAATCGTATTGGTTCCCTTCAACAGCCCATCCTTCCTCACCCGTGCCCATCGATTGAACCTCCCACCAGACGAGTTGATCCAGGCAAATTGGGCCATCGACAATCCTGAGGACATCATTGGGTTGGACGGATCCCGACACCGATCCGCTGATGCCCGGTTGCGCACGAAGGCGAATTGAGTAGCGCATCCCCTCTTTGATAATGACTGTGATCCCCAACTCCAGTCGTGAGGGAGGACCATCATCGCCACAAGGCTGCCATATGCCGAGATCAGCCCCTGAACCTGGGATGCTAACCGGCGTGGGCGTCCAGGCTGGCGGCAGTTTGAGGAAATCTCCGGCATCGGGCGTACCTTCGCCTGTGCTTGTTCCCTGGTTTCCAAGACAACCGGTAAGGAACATCGCGAATATCAGAAAAAAGATCCATCGCGACTTCTTCATCACTTTCTTACTCCTCCCACAAAAAGTTCTTTCTTTCTACCCTTCATTTGATTATCTGAACAGAGTGGTTGATTGGGAATATCTCATGTTATCACCACCCCTCGGAACAATCTTTACCTTCTATTTTAACGGAAGGCAAGCTACTCTTCCAATGGACCATTCGGCCTATTTAATTAGGAAATCTCGCCCTTCAAAACTCTGCCATTTATCCGTTGAAAGGTACTGTATAAGCCGATTTTATATATCGTTTTATCACGGTCTGAAGAAAATCTATCTGTTAGATCACATAAAAGGTCAGACAGGGACCAACTCTCTGGTTCCGCCTCGTGATGTGACCATTTTCCTGGCTGCTCTTACCCACATCTTAACCTCATTTTGCTTAACTGCTGATCTTCAATTCCAATCTGAACTGGCCGCGTCTTTGAATGCGAATGAGCTCCTCGTTTGTGCCACCAAGATCTGCTATTGGTCGAAATTCGGTATGTAGTCCGCAAATATCGAGTCAGTGAGGATAGGAGGACATTCTTATGCATTTTTACCGCTCACACTTCTTCCCAAAACCGCTCCTTGTCAATTGCGTCCTGGAAAGGTATCATTGACCAAATGAAAGACCATTACATCATTGCCGCTTCGATTTTGGCAGCTGATTTTGAGTGTCTTAGGGAAGAAATTAAACATGCGCAATCTGGAGGCGCCGATTGGATACACATCGACATCATGGATGGACATTTCGTTCCCAACATCTCAGTCGGACCCATGATTGTAGCTGCCTGTCGAAGAGTTACTGATCTCCCCCTCAACGTACATCTCATGATCGAAGCGCCTGAAAGAATGTTAAAGCCTTTTGCTGATGCTGGAGCTTCAGGCCTGATCGTTCATGCCGAGGATCATGTCCATTTGCATCGTACTCTGCAAAACATCAAAGAGCTCGGATTAGGAGCGGGGATCGCGATTAACCCAGCCACACCAGTTTCTGCCTTATCTGAAGTGATTAATGAGATCAACTTAGTCCTCGTCATGACCGTTAACCCCGGATTTGGCGGCCAGGAATTGATTGAATCGACACTAAATAAGATTGGAAGGGTTAAAAAACTACGTGAACAGGACGCAAAAAGCCATTTCTTGATCGCGGTAGATGGTGGAATCCACCCAGGTACGATAGCCAGGGTGGCGGATGCGGGTGCGGATGTTTTCGTTGCCGGGAGCTCGATTTTTAAATACAAGGAAGGTATCGAAGCAGGTATCCAGGCATTGAGAGATGCGCTTCGGGAAAAGGTTGCAGGAAAATAAAAAGGTCGCACAGAGGCGACCGAATGGCAATTACCGTAGTTGATGGATAAATGATTAGAACCGTGACAACCGTTTAATACACTTGGCACAAAGCGTTTTTTGGACCCAATGCCCCTTCTCCATAATTTGCACGCGCTGCAAATTTGGGCGAAACTTACGTTTTGTTGCCTTCATGGAGAAGCTACGATTTTGACCAAAGGTAGTTGTTTTACCACAATGAGCACACTTAGCCATTTTAAGAAAATATCCTTTCTAAGATAATCAAGGGTCTTCTGTGAACGAACGAAATCATACCACATGTCGATTTGACCTTCAATCCATAACTCTACGATGCGGGGAAGATCCATCATGACAGGAGAAAATACCATATTGGGTCGCATCCTTATCTCCCCCAAAGCGATGGCAACCATCGCGGCACAGGCGGTTATGCAATCCTATGGCATCGTTGGGATGGCCTCCAAAAATATCGTCGATGGGATTGCAGATATTCTGGCGCATGATCCGCGACACGGCGTTGATGTCAAAGAGTTGGATGGAGAAATCATCATTGACCTTTACATCATTGTTGAATATGGAACCCGAATATCCTCGGTCGCCTCAAGCGTCGCCAATATTGTGCAGTATCAAATTGAACGTGCTGTGGGATTACCCGTTGCAGCGGTCAATGTCCATGTACAGGGACTGCGGGTAAGCAGCACAGATTAAACCGGATGGATTGTCATGAGTGAGGCCGATCAATCCACAGAAGAGATAACGCGTGATTACCTGCTAGAGCGCTATCGAACCATTGACGGTCGAGAAATGCGTCGGTTGCTAGAGGCCGCTTTGACATGGCTTCGTACCAACCAGGAAGTGGTTAACGCGTTGAATGTCTTTCCTGTTCCAGATGGGGATACAGGAACGAACATGGTTCTTACTATGCAAGCTGCCTGGGATGAGATTGCTTCCATGGGGGAACGCTCGATAGGCAAATTATCGCGCGCGATCGCGCATGGCGCTCTCATGGGAGCCAGGGGAAACTCCGGTGTGATCCTTTCTCAGCTTTGGCGCGGCTTCGCCCGTACGGTGGATGATCACCCTTTGATGGATGCCGCGCTTTTTGTAAATGCACTCAAAGAAGCACGAGAAACTGCCTATAAAGGTGTTGTTCGCCCTGTCGAGGGTACCATCCTCACCGTTTCTTCAGACGTCGCTCAGGCAGCCTCTGAGGCTTTCAATAACGGCGCTTCCTCGGTCTTCGAGATCCTTGAACGGATTGTACAGGCCGCCGATGACTCGGTTCAACGCACACCAGAACTACTTCCCATCCTAAAAGAAGCGGGGGTTGTGGATGCGGGTGGTCTTGGACTTTATTTCATCCTGGATGGCATGCTGCGTGTTACCTATGGGAAATCACTCGATCAAACCATCGCCACCGTTCAACCCCTGAGCGCAATTACAATGGATCATACGAGAGAAACCATCGAACCTGGGCAGGATTGGGAAGTTGTGATCGACTTTCAACCCAACGAACCGTTGGATATTCAGAAGTTCTATCAGAAATTAGAAACCTTAGGGACTTCGATTCAGGTTGGTGAAGGGGATGGGTTGTATCGTTTGCACATTCATGTTGCTGATCCACGTGAGTACGAGCCAATCGAATACACAAAAACCATAGGAACGGTCACGAATATTGCCATTGAAAACCTCATGTCTCAAATAGATGGCAAATGCGGAGAGCAAAGTATAAACCAAATCCGCTTTACCTCCGTCGAACCAGGTCAAATTGCTGCCATCCCTGTCGCACCTGGCCTTGGTATTGCACGGGTTTTTGCTAGTTTGGGCGCCGCCAATATCATCGAAGGTGGTCAAACTATGAATCCTTGCACACAGGAAATCCTGGATTCCATCGAGAATCTGCCCACAGATAAGGTCATCCTATTGCCAAACAATAAAAACATCATCCTAACTGCAAAACAAGCAACAGAATTAACTGTAAAGGATGTCAAAGTTGTCCCAACAACCTCTATTCCCCAAGGCATTGCAGCCATGTTAGCTCTTGAGCCGAATGGAAAATTTGAGGATGTGGTGAAGTCGATGCAAATGGCTTGTAAGGAAATTCAAACCGGTGAGATAACTATTGCTACTCGATCAGTAGAAATCGATGGCGTCTCTGTTCGCGAAGGGCAAGTAATTGGATTATTAAATGGTAAACTTACCACTGCTGGTGATGAGCTAGATGAAACCTTGCTAAATTTACTCGAGTTATGCAGCGCAGGTCAGGCCGAATTAATCACATGTTATTATGGCGAAGATCTTTCCGCTATCCAAGCGAATACATTGGCTGATATTGTCCGAGAGAATTACCCCGATGTCGAAGTTGAAATAGTGGAAGGAAATCAACCTCACTACCAAATCATCCTCTCAGTTGAATAGGTATGTCCCGAATTCGAATCGTAACCGACAGCACAGCTCGTTTCCCCGTCCGGGGCTTCTTAGACAGATATCCGATTTCCATTGTTCCTTTAACTGTTCGTTTAGGAAAAAATACGCTTCTGGAAACCGAGAGCATGAAGCAGGAAGAATATAATGCGCTTTTTTCCAGTCGCGATATCCTTCCCATCACAGAAGCCCCTTCCATTGAAACCTTTGCCCAGATCTACAACCGTCTGAGGGAAGAAACGGATCAGATTATCTCGATCCACACCTCATCCCAAATCATCCCCATTGTGGCCAATGCCTATGCGGCCAGCCAACGCTTTCTTGGTCGCTGTAATATTCAAGTAATCGATTCTCAAACCATCTCTGTTGGTCTTGGACTGCTTGTACAGACGGCAGCCGAGGCTGTTGCTGAAGGGAAGGACTTCGATACCTTAATTCGTATTGTTCGGGGTATGATCCCACGTCTCTATCTTATTTTCTCTGTTGATGATCTAGCATATTTGGAGCATAATGGTTTAGTAAGCAGATCTCAGGCAATCTTAGGGAATATGCTGGGGATTATTGCCCTCTTAACGATTGAAGATGGCAAGATCATCCCGATGGAGAAAGTGCGTACACGCATCCGTTCGATTGAAAAGATGGTCGAGTTCACTTCAGAGTTTACTGCCGTGAACCATATTTCAATATTGCATGGCAGCGGTCAATCGGTTGACGAGTGTAAGACCTTGAAAGATCGACTTCATGCTCTCTACCGCGATATTCCGATTACCATTGCAGAATATGGTCCTTCCGTTGCATCTTACATTGGACCGCGAAGCACTGGTGTTGTCGTATTAGAATCTCAGGATGAGTGAAGATATGTTAAAAAAATCTAAAATAGCAATAGTTACTGACAGTACTGCCGATATCCCAGAAAACGATCAAATAACATTTCAGATCGAAGTCGTCCCTGCAATATTGACTCTTGATGGGCAGACTTATATGGATGGGCGAGACCTGTCACGGATGGAATTCTACAGTCGTCTTCCAAGTCTCCAAAGACCCCCGACCACAGCCGCGCCCTCAATTAAGCTCTTTGAAGATACCTATGAACGCCTGCTTTCAAGTGGTGTCGAACGTATCATATCGATCCATCTGCCAACCACACTGAGCTCGATGTTGGATGTTGCTACTCAAGCAGCGAAATCATTCGGTGAGCGAGTTAAGGTCTTCGATAGTGGTCAAGTTTCACTGGGGATGGGATTCCAGGCGATTGAAGCGGCTTCGGCGATATTGAAGGGCGCTTCCTTCGAAACGGTCTTGGAGATCGTGCAGCGCGCAAGGGAGAACATCCGTCTGATCGCCTTGATTGATACGCTCGAATTCCTTAAACGCAGTGGGCGTATCGGGTGGCTTAGCGCTGGCATAGGAAATCTGCTCCAAATCAAAGTCGTCTTGGAGCTTTTTAACGGAGTCGTAAATCGACTGGGTCAAGTCCGCACGCGTGGGAAGGCATTGGCCCAACTTGAGCAGATCGCTGAATCCTGGGGTGTGCTTGATCGTATGGCGGTTGCCCATTCAGCGATTTCTGAAGAAGCAGAAAACTTTGCTGAGAAAATTCGCCATCTCTGTAGAACTCAACCTTTGGTCATCGATGTGACCACTGCGATTGGCGCACATATTGGCCCACGAGCCCTCGGCATCATTGGCCTGAGACAAATGGGATGAAGGGCGTGCCAAGTCCTTCTTAAGACAAAAGCGGGTATGGAATGAATCCAACGATCGAAAAGCTCGCAAAATTTTTGCATTTAGAGGCCGAACGAGGCTACGACAACCGCGCGGTTCTGGGTGGGCTGCAAAATATTCTTCAGATTTGGGAGAAGGAAGCCCAACAATCAGCGGTTCCCGAACAGCTTGCCCATGCTGTCATCTCACGCTTGCGCGATTATCCTAAACTAACTCCTGCCTCTCGCCGTGAAGTTCTCAATGGACTTTGGACACGGATATGCCATGAGTATCCTGAACTAAGTACGGTGATGGCCGAATTACCACCAGCCCAAACGGACGAGCCTCAGAAGTCGGTACCAATCACTCCTCCCTCGGATGTAAAAACCGCCCCGCTTGTCAAAGAACCATTCACTGTTCTGCCCCAAGAGGATCAGGAACAGGCTGGGACAGAGACAATCCTCAAAACGGAAAAGAAAGCGACTGAGCGGAAGGCTTCACGTCGGGGCACGGCACCCCATCCACCGATTGCTTTGGAGGCCTCCCTCACCGTGCTTCCTGGTATTGGCGCTAAAACTGCCAACACTTTGGGAAAACTAGGTCTACACTCAATTGGCGATCTGCTATGGTATCTTCCTCGTCGCTACGATGATTACTCCGAACTTAAAACCATCAATCGATTGTGGTACGGGGAAGAGGTCACTGTCATCGGGACGGTTGAGGAAATCCATGTTCGCCTGGTACGCAATGGAAAAATGAAGTTGGTTGAAGCCCTAATAGGAGATAGCACCGGCTCATTGCGAGTTACCTGGTTTAATCAACCCTGGATTGCGGAGAAACTCCGTCCTGGGACGGGAGTGGCGCTCTCAGGACGAGTGGATCAGTATCTTGGTCACCTGACCATGAACAGCCCGGAGTGGGAACCTCTTGATCGAGTACAGCTACATACCAGCCGTATTGTTCCAATCTACCCTTTGACGGCTGGGGTGACCGCAAAATGGCTTCGTCATGTGATTAGTTCCACTATCACCCGATACGCGCAGCGATTACCCGATCCCCTGCCCGACTCCATCCGCAGAGATGCGGATTTATTGCCTTTAAGCATCACCCTGCAACAAATCCATTTCCCTGATGATTGGGACACACTCCAGCGAGCCCAGCACCGTCTGGCTTTTGATGAGATGTTTTATCTCCAGCTCGGCGTCCTTCTCCAGAAACTCGAATGGCAGCAATTAGAAACAAAGCCCTTAGTCATCAATCAGGCGCAGATCGATGGTTTCATCCAAAACTTGCCATTTGAGATGACCAAAGCGCAAAAACGTGCGCTGGAGGCAGTACGAGCCGATCTCGAAACCCCCCATCCGATGAATCGATTACTACAAGGCGATGTCGGTTCAGGAAAGACAGTCGTCGCAGCCGTAGCAATTGCCATTACGGCTGCCAATGGTGCCCAATCTGCGTTTATGGCTCCGACCAGCATTCTAGCTGAACAACATCTCATGACCCTCAGGAGCATCCTCCCGCAGTGCGCGAGCATACCCGAACATCGAATTCGTCTCCTGCTTGGCTCGACACCCGAATCAGATAAAGCTGAGATCCGTGATGGGCTCGCTCGAGGGGCGATCCAAGTTGTTATTGGGACTCACGCACTCTTGGAAGAACCTGTGATCTTTGCCAATCTTGGCTTGGCCGTGATCGATGAACAACACCGCTTCGGAGTGAACCAGCGCGCCATACTGCGTGCGAAAGGAAACAATCCCAACCTGCTGATAATGACTGCGACTCCTATTCCAAGATCGCTGGCCTTAACTCTCTATGGCGATTTGGATCTTTCGGTCATCGACGAAATGCCACCTGGCAGAAAACCGATCCAAACCCGAGTTCTCACCCCGGTCGAACGATTACGGGCTTATCAATTCATCAAGAGCCAAGTAGATCAAGGCAGACAGGCATTTATTATTTATCCATTGGTGGAAGAATCCGAAAAGGTAAATGCCAAAGCTGCTGTTGCTGAGCATGTACGTCTCCAGAGTGAGTATTTTGTCAATTATCAAATCGGCTTATTACATGGCAGGATGCGACCTGAGGAAAAAGAAGAGGTGATGCAGAAATTCCGTGCTGGAGAGTATCAAATCCTGGTATCTACTTCCGTTGTAGAAGTGGGTCTCGATATTCCCAACACGACAGTCATGCTTATTGAGGGCGCCAATCGTTTTGGCCTTGCTCAACTGCACCAATTTCGAGGTCGTGTCGGTCGCGATGACCAACCCTCTTACTGCCTACTCATCCCCGATTCGATCGACGAAACAGATAATGAACGCCTCAAAGCGATGGAATTAACCCAGGACGGATTTAAGCTGGCTGAGGTCGACCTAGAGCAACGTGGCCCTGGCGAGTTCCTAGGAACCCGTCAATCCGGCTTTGCTGAGTTACGCATGGCGCGCCTCACAGATGTACGCTTGATCGAGAAAGCGCGTGAGCAAGCCAAGAAAATCTTTCAGAACGATCCTGACCTATCTCGTCCTGAACATCAAAGCCTCGCGGAAGCGATGAGACGCTTCTGGTCCACTGGAAGAGGAGAGATAAGCTGATGATTCGCGCAGTATTTCCGGGAACCTTTGATCCGATCCATTATGGTCATATGGACATCGCCCAACGTGCTGTTCGCCTTTTCGATGAGCTTGTCGTTGCAGTTTACGATCGGCCTTTGAAAAATCTGTTGTTTTCTCCTCAGGAGCGCCTCGAACTGGTGAAGAAAGCATTCGAGCAAGAGAACCGCATCCAAGTTGAATTATTTAGTGGATTGATTGTAAGCTATTGTCGTCAAGTGGGATCCCAAGTCATTGTGCGTGGACTACGGGTTTTTTCCGATTTTGAACATGAGTTCCGGATGGCTCTGGCCAATCACCGCCTTGATCCCAGCATTGATGTGGTCGCACTCATCACGAGCGAAGAACACAGTTTCCTCACTAGCTCAACTGTGAAAGAGATCGCTTCTCTCGGAGGGGATGTCACAAGTATGGTCCCCGAGCATGTCCGATATGCCTTAAAGGAACGCTTCAACGAGCTTGGTGAGGAAGGGATCGGTCGATTGGCGATGAATTCCCTTCGTGATTAAAGGCAGTTGCTCAAAAAGCATTTTCAGTGTAGGCTTCGGCTTAAAACTTGCAACTACGTAGATAGCATGATAAAACCGGCGTCTTAGACCGGAGGCTCGAATGGACATCCTGCACTTGGTAGACCGGTTAGAAGAGCTCTTCAACCAGAGCCGTCCCATACCGTTCACTCGAAGTGTGATAGTCGATGAGGATCGTTTCCTGGAGATCGTCGATCAAATGCGAGTCTCGATTCCTGCTGAAGTCAAACGGGCACAGCAACTTGAAGCTCAACGTGACCGTATACTGGCTCAGGCGCAGGAGGAAGCCAATCGCACGATTGCCCTCGCCAAACAAAGAAGCGAGGATTTTGTCAATCGAGATGCAATCGTCAAAGCTGGACAGGCACGGGCAGAACAGATTATCCAACAAGCGAGGATCGATGCGGATGCTACCCGACGCGATGCCGATGACTATGTGGTTGAAGCATTGGGAAACATCGAATCGGAGCTGATCCGACTACTTAACCAAGCCCGTAACGGGATCGCTAAATTGACTGCCGATCGTCATGCAGCATTGAATCGGGAACATGAAACAGACTTGATGGAAGAAGCACCCGATCCAATGGCGACACCTCCATCGACCTGATTTGCACTTTCCTCTTGCGAGACCAATACCCCTTTTGGCTCGTCCATACCTACTTTTCCGTCCGCTCTTTCCCCCCTACCACTCTCGCTCTCTCCGCTACGGCCTGAAGGAAGCTTCGGAAAAGCGGGTGCGGCCGGGTGGGTCGCGAGAGGAACTCTGGGTGGAATTGACTTCCTACCATAAAGGGATGATCCTTCAGCTCAGCGATTTCAACCAAGCGATTGTCGGGGGAAAGCCCAGAAAAAATCATCCCATGCTGATTATAGAGGTCGCGATAAGCATTGTTAAACTCGAATCGGTGACGATGTCTCTCCTGGACCAACGAGACAGGATATGCATCACCTGCACACGTACCTGGCACGAGCATACACGGATAAAGTCCTAAACGCATCGTGCCGCCCAAATCGTTCACAGCCCTTTGTTCTGGGAGCAGATCAATCACTGGATGAGGAGTGCTACGATTGAATTCGGTGGAATTTACATCCTCGGACCCAAGGATATGGCGCCCGAACTCGATCACCATCACTTGCATCCCAAGACATAGTCCAAGGTAGGGTATTTTCCTCTCACGCGCATAACGAGCCGCAGAAATCTTCCCCTCAATCCCACGTGAGCCAAATCCGCCAGGGACAATAATGCCGTGGCTGTTCTCTAATTCCTTCCAGCCCTTCTCCCGTTCCAGATCGGTGGAATGGAACCAGAGAATCTCGGCTTCTACTCCAACGGATAGTGCAGCATGTCTGACTGCCTCACGAACGCTCATGTAGGCATCCTGCAGTTCTACATATTTCCCAACCAATGCTATTCGTACTTTAGGGCGGGATTGCCTCTCTGCGGCAACCAACTGCTCCCAATCGGACCAATCCGGCTGATTGCGAATTTCCAATCCCAAACGATCGAGAATGTAGTCCGCCAATCCCTCCCGTTCTAAGAGTAGAGGTATTTCATAGAGCAAGGGGACCGTCGTTAGCGGAATGACCGCCCTACGTTCGACATCACAAAAAAGAGCGATTTTCTCCTGTAAATCCTCACCCACTGGATGATCTGAACGAGCGATGATCACATCCGGTGAAATACCGATCGAGCGCAGCTCGCGCACAGAGTGTTGCGTTGGTTTTGTCTTGATCTCCCCTGTAGCCCCGATATAGGGCAACCAGGTCACATGGATGAAGAGGGTGTTCTCCCGGCCCAGATCAGAACGCATCTGCCGTAAGGCTTCAAGGAAAGGCAAGGATTCGATGTCGCCCACCGTGCCCCCGATTTCAACGATGACGATCTCCGCCTGCGTGACTTTGGGAACCATGCGGATTCGGCGTTTAATCTCGTTGGTGATGTGTGGGATCACCTGAATGGTGCCGCCCAGGAAATCTCCACGGCGCTCTTGGGTGATGACATGCGAATAAATCTGTCCGGTGGTTACGTTACAAACATGGCTTAGACTGGTATCGATGAAACGCTCATAATGTCCCAAATCGAGATCGGTCTCCGTCCCATCATCCAACACATACACCTCACCATGCTGATAAGGGCTCATCGTTCCCGGATCGACATTGATATAGGGGTCAAGCTTCTGAATGGAAGGTCTGAATCCGCGCTCCTTCAATGTCTTCCCGATGGCAGCCGCTGTGACGCCTTTCCCAACCGAACTCACCACACCTCCGGTAACGAAAAGATACTTTGTCATAATGCACCTCCGAGATTGGCAACCGGCCTAAAAAGAGCGGTGGGGAGGTTTACTTTCGGGCTCCTCCCCACCGTTATCTCATATTCATGGTTATATAAATTGATGCCAGCCATATCACCCTACAAGTTGTGTTAAATCCTCAGCCGCACGTCGCATTTCGAGGAAGACCAATCCCAATTTAGCTTGTTGACGGGCCATCACCGTAAGGACTGCTTCACTCCCCACAGCAACCAACAGGACATACCCGCCACTCCCATGGATGTATACCTCATGTAATAATCCCCGGCCTAATTCGCCTGAGATCCGCTCGCCAAGGCTAAGCATCGCCGCCGACATGGCCGAAACACGATCTTCTTCGATGCTTGAGGGAAG
The DNA here is from genome assembly GCA_964353875.1 of uncultured Anaerolineaceae bacterium. Taxonomy (GTDB): domain Bacteria; phylum Chloroflexota; class Anaerolineae; order Anaerolineales; family E44-bin32; genus MGNI01. Next base: position 55,499 of record CAYGXU010000004.1, read on the forward strand.
TGAAGAGGCGATGATTAATCCATCGACACTCACCAAAGCGGAAGACTCCACATCCGGTGTGTTCCCCTGCAGAGCCTTTAATCGATCGATCATCAAGTCCGTACGGCTTTTTTCCATGCGCATTTTCATGATCCTGATACGACTCCGCCCAGTCTACCATAGCCCAATAGGACCTGCAAGAAAGCCTGAATAACGGCTGCATTTCTGATCCATCATCCAATTTTCAAGAATATTAACCTGCTTTCTCAGTTCCTAGAGTTAATTTCCTTCTCAACGTAAGGGAATAACAATGAGAGACATCTAATACTTGAGAAAGGGATTCATTTGAAGAAGCAGGGATATTCAGCGGATCATCCCGGCAATGTGAAAACATGGCGCTTTCATGAAGAAAACAAAGAAAGAGAAGCGGGCAGAAGGTCTTAAGAGCATCTTTAATTATTGACAAATACTTGACTTAACATTGACATAATATTATTATATGGGCTGTTGGGATTCTTATTTTCTATATATAAAAATATGATATTTAAGGTGATATAGGGAATATTCTAAAATGGAAAGGGTTCATGGTGCGGGGGAAAGGAAGGTTAAGATGAATAAACGAAATAATCACTCACGGCAACCACGTGGTTCGAAAAAAAGGGTGAAACGAATTGAAGCCTCACCTGAAAGGATTGAATTGACGGAAATCGTCCCGCTCGAGAGCCTGGTCGATCGGGCTCAGAGAGAAAATGAACAAGAAGCATATCATTTCCACAGCCCCTCCTATCCAAGGTCGACCGATATTGATATAGCTCAGCGTGTCTCTCATGAGGCTGATTGGGGCGATCCCTTCCCTGCGTCAGCTGAGGCAATGGATCCTGACGAAACTCAGGCGGAAACCGAAGTGGACAATCGAGCCATTGTGGAAGAAATCGACTCCAACGATCCGGTTTCCCTCTATTTCCGAGAGATCAGCAAAATCCCCTTGCTCAGTCATGAAGAGGAGATCTCCCTGGCAAAGCGGATCGAAACCGGACGAGAGGCAAGCGCGATCCTTGCCCGGGGTATCGCCTCTGCAAAGCAGCGTTTGGAGTTGCTCCGATCAGTCGAGGACGGATGGGCGGCACGCGAGCATTTGATCACCGCTAATTTCCGCCTGGTGATCAGTGTGGCTAAGAAATACATCGGCCGAGGATTGCCCTTCCTGGACCTCATTCAAGACGGCAACATCGGTCTCATCCGGGCTACCAAAAAGTTCGAATACCGACGCGGTTACCGTTTCTCGACCTATGCCACCTGGTGGATACGGCAGGCGGTCTCACGCGCGGTTGCTGATCAAGGCCGTACGATTCGGCTCCCAGTTCATATGGGCGATCAAATCAACCGTTTACATCGAATATCACATCGGCTTATCCAGAAGCTCGGTCGTGAGCCAACCCCATCCGAATTGTCGAATGCCCTTGACATGCCAATGGAAAAGGTAGAGGAGCTTCTCTCGGTCGATCAACGCCCCCTCTCACTTGAATTCCCGGCCGATGAAGATGAGGACAACGACTTGTTCGACTACACACCGGACACCATCCAACCTGCACCAGCGGATATGGTGAATGAGAAGATTATGCAAGAGCATGTCCAGGCCGTGCTGAATACACTGCCGGCACGTGAAGCACGAATCTTGCAGCTTCGATTTGGACTTGCTGACGGTAAAATCCATACTCTGAGCGAGGTGGGTAAAAAATTAGGGGTCACCCGTGAGCGCGTACGGCAAATCGAAGCTCAGGCATTTCGTCGCTTGCGTCAACCTAAATTGCGCCGACTGCTCCAAGATTACCTGAGCAACTAAAAGTCGAGCTGCAGACAAGGCGGATTAATATAACGAGCTCTGCCGAGGATTCGCGGCAGAGCTCTTCTGTTCGATCCATCCTAGCGGGTGATGTCTTCTTTTGTTCTTCTGGCAACATTCCTAAGCGGCAATTCATTCGCACGCATTCGCCTCGTGCTCCTCGAAGGTCACTGCAAACGCATGACCACCTGACCCATCGCACTTGGCTCGGAAATACAAATAAGGCGTATCCTCCGGAAAAGCAATCGCATGCAACGAAGCCAATCCTGGATTTGCGATTGGTCCCGGAGGGATTCCGGCCTGAAGATAGGTGTTATAAGGAGAATCGAAATCCAGATCCAGCAGTGAAAGCGGCGCTTTCCACCAACTACCATCTGGTTGCTGTCCTAAAGCATATTGTACAGTGGGATCTGCTTCCAGCTTCATCCCAAGCGTCAGACGATTGAAAAAAACCGAACCGATGATGGGTCGCTCCTCGGGAAGGATTGCCTCCCTCTCCACGATCGAAGCCAGTGTCACAGCCTGATGCAAGGTAAGACCTTGTTGTTGAATCCCATTACGCAGATCATCGTTGAAACGTTGAAGGAAATTATCCAGCATAGCATTCACCAGATCGTCTGCTGTCAAGTCGGGGGGTAGAGAATAGGTATCAGGGAAGAGATATCCTTCCATGGTAGCATCGAAGGGAAGAGCACCTGGTTGGGGGTCCTGTTGCGACCATTGTTGTGTCCTTCGCAAAAACGCATCGGCAATCGTCTCATAATCAGATTTCCGCAACGCCTCTACAATCTGTTCCCGTCGCCATCCCTCCACTATGGTAAACGAAAATACTTTTGCTTGTGCTTTCTGGAGTATCGCTGCGATTTCACGAATGGTCATGCCGCCATCCAGGATGTATTGACCAGCATCGATTCCGGTGTCTAACCCTCGATATCTTAGATAATTTGTAAGTAAAGCACCATTGGGGAGCAGTCCCATGGAATGTAATTGGGAGGCCACTTGAACTGCGGTCGCCCCTTGTGCCACCTCCAACTCATAGACCATAGAAGAGTCCCCCACAGGCGTATCAAGCGCATTGAGATGAATGATCAAGTATCCCGCAAGGAGGTTTCGCTGAACCGGATCCAATGAGGGTGAGGCTGGGCCGAGTTCAACTGCCATGATCGGAAAACCCCAAAGCAAGATACCTGTTGCGAAAAGGGCGCAGAAACCTCCGAGAAACAAAATCAAGGCAGCAATCTTGCAGCCGCCACTACGTTTGTTGCGCATCGAGATACTCCTGTAGGATGAATGCCGCCGCGCGAGCATCAAGCAGGCTGGTTTTTTTTCTATCCCCCCCTGCACGCAGCGATGAGTTGCTCTCATCCCATGTTTTTATGGGAATGGACGTTCTCTCGTATAGACTCGCTACCAGACGCATAGATTTTCGTGCCTGGGGTCCCACCTTGCCCTCAAAATCGTAAGCCACGCCAACGACGATGCACTCAACATCGAGCGATTGCGCTTCCCTCAGGATCGCCTCTGTGGCCGTTGCGCGTGACTGGTATTCGATCACCTTAAGCGGGCGGGCAATTGTTCCGCTTGGATCGCTCACTGCCAAACCGATGCGCACCTCGCCAGGGTCAACCGCCATTATCCTCCCCATGCTGGGTACTCCCAATCCAAATAAATCTCGATTTGCCCGCGTATCCATGGCAATACTGGAAACCACTCAGGTCTCAGGTTAACGATAGCTGGCCGAGCCAAGTTGAGTGTGTTATCCAGCCATTCTTCCACGTCGTTCGGCGATTGCCCCAAGCTCTGTTGTCTAAGATCATTCAAATCCATCCAAGCATACGTTCCCCTCTCGATCAACAAAGATAGTTGCGATTCACTCAAACCGTTTGCAGGTTCCAACTTGGCTTTGCGAACAAGAAATGATTCGGGGATCAATGCTTGCCCATCAGGAAGTTCATGGATAACATCATCTCCTACTGCATCCCATAAATACTCCTGGCGGATGGCAATTCCTTCGATTTCCACATCAAACACCAACATCACCTCATCGGTGATCTCCCCTGCATGATGATCAAAAAATCGTCCCAAAATCCGGTTTACTCGTAGGCTTTCCTCAACAAAGACGCGATCCTCCCCAATCTGGCTCCGGTAGTACTCCTCAGCCTCCAGCAACAGGCGTTCAAGGAGAGTCTCTTCGAGTCTATCAAGATCATATTGGGTAACACTTGGAGAGAGGGTATCTTCGCCCCCTGAAGTGCGTTGGGGATTGTTCACAGAAACTACTAGACCCAATGTCCCATCCACACGAGTGATCGACTCTTCAGGGATATTGCCCCCACTTCCCAAGTCCATTGCCTCGATAGGAACTCTCACTTGGGCTCCTATCTCCGCCGGAAGACTTTCATCGCGGGTTGTTTGAAAAGCCTTACCTTTATCTGTTCGAAGGATTGTTCCTTTGGGAATATCCAAAGCCTGCAACGAATGGCTGGTAAAAACCACCCACCCTTCAGCAGAGGAAATTGGTACAGAAATCCTTCCGGTTGTGGGTCGAGTATCACTTCCGCTTACCTGAAAGTAAATTTTCTCGGTCAATACCTGTCCGGAGGTTGAAATCCCTTCCCTATCTAATTCGAAAGGAATAGTCATTTCAATTTGGTCACTCATCTGTTGCGGTGCGAGGATGATTTCTGCGGTGGGATAAAACGCTGCAATAACAAATACAAAAAGGAAGATGATGAGCACCAGGAAAGGGATCCTATTCCTTTCAAAGAAACTGAGCGCTTTTGTAGAGATCGGCTTCCTATCCCTCCATTCTCCCCGCGAGGCGTGGATGGCTTCTCCGAGTTCCTTGAGGTCTGATAAATGTGATTGCAGAGGCTGCCAGCGTTCTTCTGGCAATATTTCCAAAGATTCAAAAAGCGGTATACCTAAATCATGAGCATCCTTACGCACATCGGGATCAAAAGTTAGAAGTCCGATTTGCATTTGACGTTGGGATGCATAACGTTTCAAGAGCACTAAATCCAATCTCCGTGTCAGCACTCTTCCCCGATCTGGCCAGACCAGCAGTGTGCGCGGTGCTTTAACCCAACCGAGCATATCGCGGGTCGAAAAGAAGTCATCTTCCGGATTTAAGTAGATGATTTGGACTTTCACGAAATAATTGAACGACCCTTTCGATGCATCAGGTTAAACGATTACGGACCCACGCTTCCACCCGAGCCAGCCCCTCAGGCAATTTTTTGGCCTGTCCGCCGCCTGCTTGAGCCAATGTGGGTCGACCACCTCCGCTGCCTCCAACGCTTTCAGCAACTGTCTTAACCAAATCGGAAGCATCCAGACCCCGTTCGACCAAATCCTGAGTTATACATGCCACGACTAATGCTCGTCCTGCATGAACAGAGCCCAATACCGCAATCCCTGAAGGATATTCATTTCGGAAAAGGTCCGTCAATTGACGGAGTGTTTCCATATTTACACCTGGGATCATCCCTCGTAATACAGTGACAGCTTCGATTTGCTCCGGCGCTAAAGCGCGGTAATCGGCCAAAGCCAATTGATACTTCAGCTCGTCGAATTCTTTCTGGAGCCGATTTTGTCCCTCTATCAAGGACGCAATCCGCTCCTCCAAGGCATCCTCTGAAGTGTCCAATTGCCGTGAAAGACGACTAAGAATAGCGCGTTGGCGATTGATCAATTCGACCGCCGCTCTCCCGGTAAGCGCTTCGATACGTCGAATCCCGGCAGCGACACTACCTTCGCTCAAAATTATAAAAGGGCCGATTATCCCAGTTCGTTGCACATGTGTGCCGCCACACAGCTCGAAAGAGAGACGATCATCCTCTCCGATCTTGATTGTACGCACGACCTCGCCGTATGTCTCGCCAAAGAGCGCCATTGCCCCTCCATGGATGGCTTCCTCCTGACGCATATACTCGATGTCTAATTCATAATTTGTCAAAATAGCTTCGCCCACATATCGTTCCACTTCTTCAATTTGCTCTTTGGTCATCGCCTTCGAATGCGTGAAGTCAAAACGCAGGCGATCCGCAGCAACCAGTGATCCCGCCTGACGTGCATGCCCTCCAAGGACCTTCTGCAGTGCTGCATGAAGCAAATGGGTTGCCGTATGGTTGCGCATGATATCCTGTCGCCTGGAGCGATCGATCTCAACCACACTCCCATCCCCCACTCGCGGCTTTCCAATTTTCACAGTACCCATGTGGAGAATTAGCCCATCAATTGGCTGAGAAACATTTGTAATCTCAATCACCCATTCCTGTCCATCGAGAGAGCGGATCAGACCCATATCAGAGACTTGCCCGCCTGATTCAATGTAGAAATTTGTTGCCGGAACGACGACTTCAATTTGATCGCCTGGAAGCGCCTGCTCGATCAACTCTCCCGCTCGAACCAAGACAAGCAATTGGCCAGAAAGCTTGCCTTCCTTATATGGATCGTACGTTACACCTGAGGCACTTAAATCCCCTTTTCTCCTCAGATCGAGGAAAATTTTCTGATAAAGATCGGCTTTGGCAGGGGCCATGCTCTCTTGGATCTTACCTGCGCCTGATGCGAAGCGATGGGCTTCCATCGCATGATTGAAACTCTCAACCTCAACCTCAAGATTTTTCTCACGCGCAACGTCCCTGGATATCTCCAGGGGCAGACCATAGGTAGCGTAGAGATCAAAGGCTTCCTCTCCCGGCAGGAACGACCCTCCACCAGATTGAATTCGCGCAAGTTGTTGTTCCAGCCGAGCTAAGCCCTGATCAATCGTGCGATGGAACCTTTCCTCCTCCTCCTTGATGGTTTGGAGGATCGCGTTTCGATTGCGGGATAACTCCTGGTAGAAATCGCCGTATTGCTCAACCACCAAGTCCGCAATTCGCGCAAGAAATGGCTGATCAAAGCCCAGTTCGCTGCCAAACCGGCTTGCCCTTCGGATCACCATCCTGCATACATAGTTCCTGCCGATATTCCCGGGAACCACCCCATCAGCAATCAAGAAGGCTGCCGCGCGACTATGATCGGCGATGACTCGATAGGGAGTGATCCAATTCGATCGCTCTTGCTGACTGTGCCCGGTGAGGGATTGAATCTGATCCAGCATAGGCGCAAATAAATCGGTCTTATAGTTCGAATCGACATTCTGCAGAACCGACACAATTCGTTCAAATCCCATCCCGGTATCGACATGTTTCTCAGGGAGTGGATGCAATTCCGCGGGACTCAACCGGTTGTATTGGATGAAAACGAGATTCCACAATTCCAGAAAACGACTACAATCTCCGTTTACTCGGCAGACATGCCCGGTCACCCCTTTCTTCTTGCAATACGCTTCACCCAGATCAAAATGAATCTCTGAATCAGGACCACAGGGACCTATTTCAGCCATCTCCCAAAAATTTTGCTCTCTGCCGAAGAAAAGAATCTGATCGGAGTTAAAACCCGGTTGCTGTGCCCATATTTCTGCTGCCTCATCATCACGCGGGATCTCTCGGCGCTGATCCTCGAAGACGGTCGCCCAGAGTCGATCTTTGGGAAGCCCCCAGACGCCAGTTAGGAGCTCCCATGCCCATTGTATTGTCTCTCGCTTATAGTAATCCCCAAAGGACCAATTCCCCAACATCTCAAAGAAAGTATGGTGACTGTCATCGCGTCCCACATCATCCAAATCATTGTGTTTCCCAGCCACACGCATGCACTTCTGCGCATCGACAGCACGCTTGTAAGGACGTCTTCCTGTTCCCAAGAACATATCCTTGAACTGAACCATACCCGCATTGGTGAAAAGGAGGGTAGGATCATCCCCAGGAACCAGGGAGGATGAGGGGACGATTTTATGCTCACGCTCAGCAAAGAAATCCAGAAAGGTCTGACGTACCTTTTTTGAAGGCCAGTTTGAAGCCGAAAACGACCGAGTGGATGGCATCTTCCCTCCTTGGCTCATTTAGGCGATTATAAGCGATGAAATAGACCGCTTCAACCTCCACTAAATACACTCTCCGCCCTTGCTCAAGGTATAATCCATTCCAATGCGAGAACCTCCTTCTTTCCTTTCGGCTCCATTAGAATTGGGGGGCGAAGAGAGCTTCCAACCGTCGAAGTTACCGCTGCGGGGCGCGATCTTCGCGTGGGGATCTTCAGGGCTGCTTGCAGTGGCCATCGTGCTCCAGATTTGGCGTACCGGGCAATCTCATTGTGTGACAATTGCCCTCTTCGTTTTTTTCTTCTTTGCCGCCCTGCTTATTATCTTCAGTCGATGGGTCGATTCCCGGACCCAAATCACCGTTAATCTCACTTCTATCTCCTATCGTAGCCCATTCCGCGTTGTAAGCCTTAATTGGGATGAAATTTTAGAAATTCGCTCGATCCAGGCCGGTCATGGCTGGCGCGTAGCGGTCCAAAGTAATGAATCCCCTTTTTCCTTCCGCGTACCCGCGAGTCCCCAGCCGAATTCTTCCGCTGCGAGCATCCTTGCGTTGCCCCGCGGGACATATCTGACACAAATCATCTGTGGGATGGCTCGCCTCACCGAACCGGAATATCAAGATCAGGAATGGGTTTGTCATCGACCAAGATAAGATCACTCATGCGACATGATTCTGATTTTATCTGCCAGACATCTCATGATATGATTGAATCATGCTTGAACGATTATTATCGCGCAAGGCGCGTCGCCATATCTACTCCCGGGGCGGTTTCCGCCCTCTGAATTAATTGCGTCACGTTCAAGCTTACCCTAATCCAAATTCAATTATAGTAAAATGCAAGATTGCAGGGCGCGTATCTCACGCCAGTTTTGATCTTTCATAATCCAGGAGTGGAAGTCATGTCTATAAGGGATATTGATGAACAAGTTCAGCTTCTCATGCAAGGTACGGATTATGGCGACGAAACGCTTAAACAAGCAATGACAAATGAGTTGAGGGATCGTCTCGTCTTGGCGCAAAAGGAAAAACGGCCACTTCGTATTTACTGTGGCTTCGATCCTCGCACATCGGATCTACACATTGGGCATACCGTCCCCATGCGCAAGATGAGGCAATTTCAGGAGCTTGGTCATGAGGTGATATTCGTTATTGGTCGATTCACCTCGCTCATCGGCGATCCCTCCGATCAAGACAAAGCCAGAACACAACTCACCTCCGAGCAAGCGCGGCTTAACGCAGAAACTTACGCGCAGCAAGCCTTTAAAATCCTTGATCCGGAAAAGACCAGGATTGAATATAACGATACCTGGCTCTCAAAATTATCCTTCGCAGATGTGATTTCATTGGCGCAACATTTCACGCTGCAACAGTTCATCACAAGGGAGAATTTTCGAAAACGCTGGGACAGCGGAGATGCCATCTATCTGCATGAAACCTTCTATTCATTAATGCAAGGTTACGATGCTTACCATCTAAAGACTGATGTGCAGATTGGCGGAAGCGATCAACTATTCAACATCGTAACCGCTGCACGTAAATTAATGGAAGTACTCGGGGAAAAGCCCAATATCGCCATCATCCATGGCATTCTCCCCGGCACAGATGGCGTTGTAAAAATGAGTAAGTCATTGGGAAATCATATCCCACTGAGTAGCGAGCCGGAGGATATGTATGGCAAAGTAATGAGTATCCCGGATCATGCCATGGGAAGCTATTTTAGACTTGTGACACGCTTCTCACCCGATGAGATAGGAGCGATCGAAGAAAAGATTGCCTCAGGCGAGATGCATCCCATGCAGGCGAAAATGATCCTGGCTGGCGAGATCGTTGCGATCTACCATGGGGAGCGCCAATCCATAGTCGCCGAGGAAGCTTTCCGTCGGGTATTCCAAGACCGAGACCTTCCCGAGGACATGCCAACAGTCCAGGTAAAGCGTACTTTTGCGCTTGTGGATGTGATGGTCGATACTGGGCTTGTCGAAAGCAAAAGCGAGGCGCGTAGACTGATCCGCCAACGCGGCGTGAAGCTTGATGAGGATCTCGTTGAAGATGTTCAGGTGGTGATTAGCCTCGAGGCACCTGCGATTCTCCAAGTGGGGAAACGACGTTTCATCAAACTCATCCCCGAAGCATAGCGGGTAACATCACAAGACATCGGGCTTTTCACCCGGAGGAGCTTCCACATCCCTCACCGCATCTAGCGGGGCTTCCATGCCCCGCCG